>DAOQAB010000003.1:88383-90780 GCA_035353695.1 Prolixibacteraceae bacterium | reverse complement strand
AACAACAAAAAGAGAATATCCAGGTAAACTACAACCGGGTTGTTAAGATGGTGCAAACCGGCGCCGCCACGGTTCAGCAAAAAGACGATCTGGAAGGACAGCTGAAGTTGATGGACAAACAGATTGATGCCGCGAAAACACAGATTCTTTCAATCAATAAAGAGCAGGGAGTACTCGATGCACAGGAAGCGTTGTTGAAAGAACAGCTCTCGAAATGCAGCGTGAAAAGCCCAATCGACGGTGTGGTGCTGAGTAAATATGTAAACGAAGGGGAAATGGCTGTTGCTGGCAAACCACTGGTGAAAATTGCCGACTTATCGGTACTCGAACTGCATTGCTACATTTCAGGCGATCAGCTCTCTTCGGTTAAACTGGGCAATCAGGTAAAAGTGCTTTTCGATTCGGGAAAAAACCAAATGGAAACCATCGATGGAACCGTTTACTGGATTTCGGATGAAGCAGAATTTTCGCCCAAAATTATTCAAACCAAAAAGGAACGGGTGAAACAGGTATATGGCATGAAAGTGAAAGTGGCCAACGACGGACGCTTAAAAGTAGGAATGCCCGGTGAAGTGAAATTTTAGAAAATAGTCATTGGTCATTAGAAAAGGAGAAGGATGAACATGGCAATCATCTTATTCCCGATGACTTATTCCTATTTACTTTTTCCTGATGACTCTTTTCAATTGACCTTTTTTTACTGACTTATTACAAGTAGTATGATAAAAATCAACAACATCTCAAAGTCTTACGGCGATGTGAAGGCCCTGGATGATATCTCATTCTCGGTTCAGAAGAATGAGCTTTTTGGGCTGATTGGTCCCGACGGGGCAGGGAAGAGTTCGTTGCTCCGGATGCTGGTCACGCTGCTGTTGCCCGATTCTGGCTCCCTGGAGATTTCAGGCCTCGATGTGGTCCGCAATTACCGTAAGATCCGCCTGATGGTGGGATACATGCCCGGAAGGTTCTCCCTTTACCAGGATTTAACCGTTGAGGAAAACCTTCAGTTTTTTGCTTCGGTTTTTGGAACAACCATCGCTGAAAACTACCACCTGATCGAGGATATATACAAGCAGATTGAACCGTTTAAAACTCGCCGTGCCGGTAAGCTCTCCGGAGGGATGAAGCAGAAGCTGGCTCTTTCGTGTGCACTCATCCACAAACCCGATGTGCTGGTGCTCGACGAACCAACGACAGGGGTTGATGCGGTTTCGCGCCGTGAATTCTGGGATATGCTGGGGCGTTTGAAAAAGGAAGGGATCACCATCATCGTTTCGACACCTTACATGGACGAAGCATCCCGCTGCGACCGTGTTGCATTGATCCAGCAGGGGAAAATCCTCTCCATCGACCGGCCTGAAAAGATTGTCCAGACTCAGGGACATCAGCTGTGGAAGGTGAAGTCGGAGAATGTTTACAAGTTGCTGACTGATCTTGAAAACTGGGACTGTTCGAAAAGTGTCTATCCTTTTGGGCAATTTTTACACCTGACCCTGAACGATCTTACGATTGGGAAAAAGGAGGTGGAAGAGTATCTGCTATCCCGGGGGCATCAGTCGCTGATCATTGAACCCGGTTTCTCTGACATTGAGGATGTGTTTATCGATTTGATGAGCCTTCAAAAAGCCAAAAACTGAAAATCATGGAACGCGAAAAAGTAATAGAAGTAAAGGATTTGGTGAAGAAGTTTGGGGATTTTGTCGCCAACGATCATCTGACATTCGATGTCTACAAGGGCGAGATCTTCGGATTTTTGGGAGCAAATGGAGCCGGGAAAACAACGGCCATGCGCATTCTCTGTGGCTTGTCGATGCCTACCGAGGGAAAGCTGAAAGTGAATGGTTTTGACGTGTACCGGCAGAGCGAAAAGATAAAAAAGAGTATCGGTTATATGAGCCAGAAGTTTTCGCTGTACGAAGACATGACGGTGGCCGAGAATATCCGGTTCTATGGAGGTATTTATGGATTGAAGCGTTCGGACAGGATAAAAAAACAGCAGCAGTTGCTCAATGACCTGGGAATGCCTGAGATGAAAGATAAGCTGGTTGGTTCACTGCCACTGGGATGGAAACAGAAACTGGCTTTTGCCATTGCTATTGTTCACGATCCGCAGATTGTTTTTCTGGATGAACCAACCGGAGGTGTTGATCCCATCACCCGGCGTCAGTTCTGGAACCTCATTTATGAAGCGGCTTCCCGTGGAATAACCATTTTTGTGACCACCCACTACATGGATGAAGCCGAGTATTGTGACCGGGTTTCTATCATGGTTGATGGGCGGGTTGAAGCACTGGATACACCTGCCAATTTGATGGCAAATTATCAGGCGGCAAATATGAACGAGGTGTTCCTTCATCTGGCACGAAAGGCAAAGAATGTTGAATAAGGAAGATAAAA
>DAOQAB010000003.1:341-88283 GCA_035353695.1 Prolixibacteraceae bacterium | reverse complement strand
AAAAGCAACGCGATGAATAGATTTATTGGATTTGTTAAGAAAGAATTTTTTCACATCATCCGTGATCCGAGGACACTGATCATCATCCTGGGGATTCCAATTTCCCAATTATTGTTGTTCGGTTTCGTGATCTCGACCGAAATCAAGGATGCGAAAATTGCCGTATACGATCAGTCGAAAGATTATATGACAACCCGGATTGTGAACAAGCTAACTTCTTCCGGTTATTTCCAGTTACAGGAAAACCTGGAAAGCGATCACGGTGTGGAGGCTATTTTCCGGAAAGGTGAAATCAAGGAAGTGCTGGTTTTTGAACCCGATTTTGCCGCCAAGATCGAACGCAACGGTTCCGCGAATATTCAGTTGCTGACCGATGCTTCCGACCCGAATGTCGCTCGCATGGTGAACATGTACACGCAGAATATCATCAACAAATTTATACAACAGGAGCGGCTGGGGCAGGAGGTACCCATGCAGATTGATACCAGTGTGAAAATGTATTACAACGAGGAGACCAAAAGTGTTTTCATGTTTGTCCCCGGATTGATGGCGATGATCATGATGCTTGTTTCTGCGCTGATGTCGTCGATTTCAATTACCAAGGAAAAGGAGATGGGAACCATGGAGGTGCTGCTGGTATCGCCACTGAAACCCATTCAAATTATCCTGGGTAAGGTAATACCATATTTGCTGATCGCTTTTATCGATGCTATTATAATTATACTAATGGGGAATCTGGTCTTCCAGATGCCTATTTACGGAAGCCTTACCCTATTAATGTCTGAATGCTTTCTCTTTATATTTCTGGCATTGAGTTTGGGTATTCTGATTTCGACGGTTGCACCCAATCAATTGATTGCCATGTTTATTTCGATGATCGGGCTGATGCTTCCAACCATGTTGTTATCGGGATTTATTTTCCCGATCGAAAGTATGCCAAAAGTCCTTCAGTGGTTCAGTTGTATTATGCCGGCCCGCTGGTTTAATGAAATTGTAAAGAATGTGATGCTAAAAGGAGTCGGATTGTTGTTTGTATGGAAACAGACCATTATTCTGCTGGGCATGAGCGCTCTGATTGTGGCATTGAGTGTAAAAAAATTCAAAATCAGATTGGAATAGAACATGAGAACACTACTTTATATCCTTCAGAAGGAGTTTACACAAATCCTGCGCGATAAGCGGATGCTTGGGATTATTCTTATGGTGCCCATCCTTCAGATGTTAATTCTGGTCTATGCTGCCAATATGGATGTAAAAAATGTTGATTTTGTGGTTGTTGATCAGGATCAGAGCCAAAGTTCCAGGGAGCTGATCAACAAATTCTCGGGATCGCCTTTTTTCAATTGTTACGGAACGACATTCCGTGAAGAAGAAGCGGAAGCGTTGCTTAAGAACGATAAAGCGGATATGATTATCAAAATTCCCTCCCGGTTTGAAGAAACGTTGGTCCGTGAAGGAAGAGCTTCGTTGCAATTGATCATGAATGCGATCAATGGAACGGCGGCTGAAATTTCATCGGGTTATGCCCAGAATGTGATCATGGATTATAACCGCGAAATTATTGCAGAAACCTACAACCTGGCAACCACTAAAAATCCCGGGGTGATCAAAATGACTAATCGTTACTGGTATAACGACCTGCTGGATTATAAACATTATATGGCGCCAGGTATTTTAGTGATTTTGGTGACCATTATTGGTATGTTTTTATCGGGAATGAACCTTGTAAAAGAAAAGGAAATTGGTACGACCGAACAGTTAAACGTAACACCCATTCAGAAGTGGCAGTTGATTGCCGGGAAATTGATTCCTTTTTGGGTTATTGCGTTGTTTGATTTGGCTTTCGGGCTTTTAATTGCGCGAATCTTCTTCCATTTGCCCATCGAGGGAAATCTGCTGGTGTTATTCTCTTATGCTGCTGTCTATCTGGTCGGTGTGCTTGGTGCTGGTTTGTTGATCTCAACATTTGCCAATACCCAGCAACAGGTGCTTTTCATTGGTTTTTTCTTTGTAATGATTTTTGTGCTGATGGGGGGGATTTTTACTCCGGTACAAAGTATGCCCGATTGGGCTCAGTTTGTCGATAAGTTCAATCCGGTCTGTTACTTCATGGAGGTTACCCGCATGGTGTTATTGAAAGGATCCGGTTTTGCAGATATCACCAAACACTTCACGTTTAGCCTGATTTTTGGTTTTTTCATGCTAACATTTTCTATCGTAAAATACAGGAAAAGAGCTTAGTTTCTGTTGATTCTACGTTATTGGACCATTATAATTATTGAGTAGGGCAGCCTTTGGGGTGTTCTACTCTTTTTTTTAAAAAATCAATCAAAAAAAACCGGTAATTTATTATCAAATCAATCAACACTTTGTGACTTTTGTTACATTAAATATGAAATAAAAGATAAAAATATCTTAAAATAAATTAAAGAGTGTTAAACTTTTTCATGGGACTATCTGTTCCAGACAAGAATGTGTTAGAATTTTTGTCAAGGTTTTACTAAAAAAATGAAAATGAGAACACTCTTTAGACCACCCACAAAAATTCCTTGTTACAACAATAGTCTGATTACAGGCTCATTTATAAGAAGTACAAGGAATGGATTCAGGCGATCATCATTCTCCACTTTTCTTTTGGTAATGATTTTTCTCCTTTCCACACTTCTTCCGTCGGTATCTGTTGCCCAGAATTCATTAAATGAGGCAGAATGGAACGGATACGGATATTCTCTTAAAAAAGTAGTAAGTAATACTTCCATTCAGAGTGGTGTTAATTTTAGTTATACCATTTTGTTTACAGCTCCTGCGGGAGCAACTACGGTTACAATTCAGGATCAGATTCCTTCTGCGCTGGTTGTGGTAAATGTTCCAGTACCAGCCATTGTTAATGGGGTTACTCCCGTGGTGAGTATTACCGGTTCACCGGGATCACAGGTTGTAAACTATTCATTAAGCTCATTACCATCGGGGACTCCTGCATCGGGGTCATTTACCATTGTGGTGAAATTCCCCGAGGGAACCACCTGTAATGGGGCTGCAGCCCGTAACAGGGCTGGAATCAATATTAACAAGGAGTGGTTTTATACTCCGTATGTATCAACTACCGCAACGGCCGTTGATCCGTGGGTTGTATCCAAATCGATCCTTTCGGGGCCGGTTGTTAATCCCAACGGAGGAAATTGCGGTTACCTGATGAATGCCGGAACTACCGTAACTTATCGGCTTGCGGTTATGAAGGCCAATGGCTTGTGGGGTAGTAATATCGGTCAGATGAACATGGGCAGTGCTCAGGTTACGGATGTTCTTCCGGCTGGTGCTGTTTTTGGTTCTGCAACTCCGCCCACAGGTGTTACCCTATCCGGAAACACAATTACATGGGTTCCCAATTCGGGAAACCTTGATGCTGCCAATGCATGGGCCTATTATTGGGTTGATATTACTGTAACCTATCCTGCCGGTTCTTTCCCCAATGGAAGTTTTATCTATAATCAGGTTACTTTAACGGGAACAATTTGCCAGCAGTCTGCAACACATCAAAGCAATCAGACCTGCATTGAAGTGGCTACAGTAACGCCCAATCCCAGTGGCTATTTTGCAAAATATGTGAATGTAACCAATCGGGTACCCGGTTGTCAGGGTTTCTATACCCTTATTTTCTGTAATAATGGAAATGTGCCGCTTACTGCATTTAATATCAACGATGTGATTCCTTCCGGAATTTCCGTGGAAAAAGTTCAGTTCTGGGGCGCCGGGGCTAATACTCCGGTTACAATCACCGCAAACAGTGGCGCAAATACGGTGGTTAATAATCTGACTTCTAACTGGTATGATTCAGGGACGATTGGTTTTAACGTGAGCAATCTACAATTTGCCATGACCGGTTCGTTGCCGGTTGGAAGCTGTTTATACATCTATATTTATTTCAATATTCTGTCGAATCCTGCCGGCACACAAATTACCAATTGTGCCACATTCAACGGGCTTCAGAATAACCTGACCCTGCCACAGGCGTGTACTACTTTTACCGTTGCAGCAGGTCAGCCCGATCCTTGCCTGTTAAAAGATATTTGTTCACCTCAAACCGATTATGAACCCGGGGATATTATCCGCTTCCGGTTGAGGGTACAGAATATTGGAAGTGCCAATCTTACCGGAGCAACCATTCAGGATGTATTGCATTCTAATTTTCAATACATAGGGAATGAATCCTATTATTTTTCAAGTTCTTATAATCCACCGTGCGGTTCCGGTGGTGGAATACCATCGGGGGCTTCGGCATGGAGTGGTGTAACCAGCAACCATAGTGGAAATAACCTGAGCTGGAATCTGCCCACGATCAATGCTGATTGCCAGTCGTTCTATGTGGGTTATTGTGGTTATTACGGGACGTATGGGCTTCCATATTACTTTATCGAATTTGATGTAGTCGTTGATAATTCGGCATTGCCGGGAGTTACGCCCAATTCGTATACCATCTCGGGCGGAAATCTTAGCAGTACGGTTACTTCAAACACCGTTAATGTGTTGATTGTTGCCTCGTTTGGTCAGGAGACCGAAAAGCAGGTAAGTACCGACGGAGGAACCAATTATGCCTCTTCGGGTACGGTTATGCCCGGGTCAACAGCCCGTTACCGGTTGAAATACAAGAATACATCGAATGTGCCGGTTGCTACGGTCAATCTGGTTGATTTACTGGCAAAAGATGATGGGCCTTCGAATGACTGGCTGATTCTGAACCGAACGGTTTCGAGGGGAAGTCAGTTTGATATTACGTATGGTGCATCGCCAACTTCTTCCATATTGCCATCGGGTGCTCCACCGGTTCCAACAATCAAATTCGCGGCAGGTGAGAATATTTGCCTTCCGCCGTATGGAATTTCTACCGGTTGTTATACTGCAACCTGGGCTCCATCACCGGTTGCTGATAATATCTGGTTTAATTATGGAACCTATAGCCTGGCCTCCGGATCATCCCTGCTTCAGGATTTTGATGTAAACATTCCGGCCAATGCCACTCCACCACAGTCCGTTTGCAATGATTTTGCCGCGATTGCCAAAGCCAATTTCCTTCTCAACGGAAATCCGCAATCGGTAGCTCTTACGCCGATTGCTGCAGCCCCGGTTTGCCTGACAGTTGATTCCGCTTCGTGTTGCGATCGTGTGACCGTCGAACAATATTCGACGGCAGCAGCACCAGGTTGTTGTGCAAGGATTAAAAGTGATTGTGAAATCAAAGCATTGACAATCTCGCTTACCAATGCAACTTTCAGTTCGGCAAACTGGAATTGTGGAACTATTCCTACAGGGTACATCGGACAGAGCAGTTATACCTTTGCTCCCGGAAGTTGTGCTCCACTCGATATGATTACCTGTTTCAACCAGACCCAGACTGGAGTGATTACTGTGAATTATACCATCTATTTTGCCAATGGACAAAGTTGTACCAAAACACTTGATATCGATTGCTCGATATCGCATCTTGACTGTTGCGACAGCATCACGGTGGTTCGCTATCCGGGATCTGATGGAATGCTTGGTTGCTGTACCAAAATTGAGTCGTTGTGTGATGTTGAAAAGATTGATGTGAGTGTCACCAATGGAACCATCAGCTCGGCAAGCTGGAATTGTGGAAATATTCCTGCAGGATATGTAGGCCAGAGTAGCTATACGTTTGTGGCCGGAGGTTGTCCTGCCAGTTTGGTTACCTGTTTCAATCCGATTCAGTCTGGATCAGTGGGTATTACCTATACCGTTACACTCTCCAATGGCGAAGTTTGTACCAAAGAATATAAACTGGATTGTAAACCTTCACCGTCACATTGCTGCGACAGTGTGAAAGTGGAGAAATATTCCGATGCAACAGGAAACGGTTGTTGCCTTAAACTGACTAGCAAGTGTGAAATAAAAGCGGTGAAAGTTTCCCTTCAGAATGGCACATTCAGTTCTGCTTTATCTGGATGCGGAACGTTACCTTCGGGATATATTGGACAAAGTAGCTGGACATTTGCTCCGGGCAATTGTGCTCCGGTTGATTTGATAACCTGTGTTACACCTCAGCAAACTGGTATCGTAATCACAAATTACACTATTTACTTTGCCAATGGAGACAGTTGTTCCAAAATGATGGATCTTGATTGCGCAGTTGTAGCACCCGATTGTTGCGACAGCATCCGGGTAGGCCAGATAACCGGTTCAAACGGGGTGGTTGGTTGTTGTGTTCAGCTAGAATCGAAATGTGAGGTTGAGAAGGTTGAAGTAAGTGTCACCAACGGAACCATCAGTTCGGCAAGCTGGAATTGTGGTAACCTGCCTTCGGGATATGTTGGCCAGAGTAGCTATACGTTTGTGGCCAGTGGTTGTGCCATGATCTTGAAAACCTGCTTCGATGCCATTCAAACCGGATCGGTTGTTGTGAATTATACTATTACCCTTTCGAATGGAGATGTGTGTAAGAAAGAGTTCAAACTCGAATGCAAAAAACCGGAGCCACACTGTTGCGACAGTGTGAAAGTGGAGGCAGTTCCGGCAAGTGATGGAACATTGGGGTGTTGTGCCCGTTTAACAACTACCTGCAAGGTTAAATTACTTCAGGTGGATGTTTCGAATGGCACGCTGGTATCTGTTTCGTGGAATTGCGGAAACCTGCCTTCGGGATATGTCGGTCAGAGCAGTTATACGTTTGCTCCGAACGGATGTATTGTAGATATGACGACCTGTGCGAATTCGGTTCAAGCAGGGGTTGTTACAGTTACCTATTCTGTTACTTTTGAAAATGGGGAGACCTGTAAGAAAAGTGTTGAACTCAATTGTCCTGTTCCTTCGGATGATTGTTGTGCCCTTGTTGATTTCAAACTGAAGCAAAAATGGCCGTTTAAATCGCAAACAGGTACTTTCAACATTACCAACATTAATCCGGCTTCTCCGATTTGCAGTGTTCAGATTTCTTCTGCACCTGCTGCAACCTTTACACCTGTTTCGCTCATTGTCGATGGCGTGCCTTCAGGGCAAATCTGGAACTCGTCGGCAATACCGGCTACGGGGAATCTGACAGCTCCGGCAGTGAATACTATTTCATTCAGTATGACCGGTAATTATAAAGGTGTGATTACGGTGTGTGTGGTAAAATGCGACGGTACCAAATGCTGTTTCGATTTTAAATGGAACAAAAATCCATTGACCGATATTTCAATATCTCTGGAACAACTGGATATTACCAATAAGCTGGTTGCGGTGAGTGTGAATCCGGTTGTTTCGAAACCCGTAAATAGTGGCGTAAAATACATCTCCTTTGGATTTCGTGACGAATCGGAAGTCCGGGAAGGTGTTGCTGAGTTCTTTGCCATATCGGCAACCATGCACGAAGGGGATGAATACCCCGAATCGCTTGCACCACCGGTATCGGCTTACATGGGCAAGTATAACGCTTTCTTCGAATTGCAGCAACCGGTAAGCTCCGGTAGTGATCTTGGTGCATTTAACCTGGTATTTGCAGGGAAACTTCCGAAGTTGGGCTGTACATTGTACGATGCCGAAGGCAATATGATCTTCACAGGCGATATTGAAGTCTCGGTTACTGATACAACCATTACCTCTTCTATTCAGTCAGCGTCGGTAAGCAGTTCAATGTTCGAATTCATTAGTGTCTATCCCAATCCCTCCTCCGATGGATTGTTTACAATTACCTATGTGACCAGCGAACTCAAAGAAGTTGATATTTCGGTTGTCAATGCCGTTGGACAGGTGATGAATAAAATGACCCGGAAAAAGGTGACAGCAGGTATTCACAAACATGCAATCGATACCCGGGGTTACCCTGCGGGGATTTATCGAATGGTGATTTCCTCAGGAGGAAAAGTTTTGAGTAAATCGGCTGTGAAAAATTAATTGAAAGAGGGCTTTGTCGGCCCTCTTTTTTTTGAATATTAGAGAATAATACCCCAATTAATCGATTTGTATTGGGTTTTGTGCTGATTCAACCGGTATTGGCAAGGTAAAAGCTTTTACTTTCGCTCCAATTTTGTTAACTTAGCTCATCGTTGATTTATTATAAATCTAAAAAGCCTTATTTATGAAAACATCATTACTTCAATTCTTTTCATTATTGGTGGTTTGCTTTCTATGCAGCATGAACGGATTGTTTGCCCAGGAAAATGTCTCCTGGTTAAAAGATTTTACCAACGAAATGAACGTAGGTTCGGGAACTTACAAGTATAGTTTCAAAACGGTCGATGGCAATCCCTGCAAACTGTTTATCGAAGAGAGTAAAACGGATAAGAAGGGTACGGTTACAACGACGGGTTATCAGTTTTACCTATCCGATTTGAACCCTTCGGCTATGAGCTTTAAGGCTGCAGGAACTCTTGCTTCGGCAACTCTGGAAACCAAAAACAGTCAGAAATTTGTGATGGTTTTCAAAAATGGGGAACTCGACGGGTATACCCAGAAAGTGGTTGTAAACATGAGCGAGGTTGGGAACGCCCGTTCTTTTGTCGATATCATGAAATCGAAAGCAGAAGGTTGTCAGTCGGCGGACAAAAAGTGGTCGTCAAGGGAGGATGCGCTGGATTGGTTGACAAAAAATATCGGCAAATCGGCAACCAGCGGGACGGTTTATGAACAGGCGTTTAAAGCAGGAGAGAAGGGTTATCTGGTAAGTTTAGAGGTTATTTTGGGTGAGTCAAAAGGCGTGAAGCAAAATTTGCTTTATGATTTTAATCTGAGCGACATCAACGCAAACAAAGTAAGCATGGAGGTTTCCGGAAAAACTTTCCATGTAGAATTGCCTGTGCGCGAAAACAATTATTACATCCGGATGAAAAAAGGGAGCGAGGTTAGCTATGTAAAAACGCTGGATATTCTTTCCGACGATTTGGAACAAGCCCGCAATATCTTAAATGGAATGGTTTATCTCGTTTCAGAAACACAGGCTCCACAGCGAAAAGCGTGGGATAATTATTCGGCAGCGTTGGCTTTTGTGAAAGGTAACTTTGCCGGTGATTATATCAACGGTGAGTCGCTGGAGTTTGACGATTCTCCCGCAGGAATTGTGAAATATATTACATCGAAAACCGATTCAAAAGGTGTTGCCTCCAAAGAGACAGAATCGTTTTATCTGACCGATCTTCAGCCTTCGGTAGAGGTTGTGGCTTCTTCAAAAAATGTGACGTTGAATTTGGTTACCAGGGATAAAAACAAATACATCAAAGAGAGCAACGAAGCTGCAACACTTTCTTATTCCAGTTTGCTGGAGATTGAGGTTAATGATCTCGAAAAAGCACGGGAAATGGCGAATGCGTTGCAATTAGCCATTGCAAAAAGCGAAAAAGGGTTGGTCGAATTCAGTACGCTCGATAAAGCAATTGGTTGGATGTCGACCAACGTGGGGGAAATGAAATTTGACAAGGAAACAATTAGCCAGTTGTTCGTAGTGGCACCTGATGACGAAAACCGGATCAACCTGAAAGTGACAACCAAAGGGCAAAGTTCATCGGTTGTGGAAGATTATGAGATTTATCCCGAAGATATTGTCAAAGAGGATGTGAAAATAAAGGTAAGTGGCAAAAAGCTTTTTGTGGAGTTGTCGACTGGAAAGACAAAATATATCAAGTATTTGAAAGATAATGTGCCACAAAATTATCTTTCGGATATTGAGGTCTTGTTTGATGATGTGTTGAAGGCAAAAAACTTTGTCACGGCAATTACCATGCTGCACGATAAATCGATGGTTGCCGACCGTTCGATGAACGACAAAGCTTCTGCCTGGAATTACCTTATGGCGAATGTAAAGAAAATGGATTCCGCAGGTGTGACCGCCGATCAAAAAATGGAACAACGCGAAGGCGACGCCTGTAAAGCGAAGCTGACCCGTGTTGAGACCAATAGCAAAGGAGCTTCGACCGAAAATGTCTATGAATTTTTTGTTTCGGATATTGATGTAAAATACTCGGTAATTTCGGTTTCGTCGAAAAGCCTGAAGGTGTCTCTGGTAACAAAAGGAAAGGATAAACTGATTAAGCCTTATAAAAATGGGGAAACGGGTAATTTTATTGCCAATGTCGATATCGATGTTGACAATGTGCTGGTAGCGAAAAAAATGATCGCAGCTTTTGGTACGCTGGCCAATTTGTGCCGATAGTAACGAGCTTAATTATAAGCAAAAGCGCGGCTGCCGGTAAAAATCAAGCCGCGCTTTTGTTTTTATTCTTTTATAAATTTGCTTGTGCTGACATTTCTTTCACCAATCAATTGGATGGTATAAATTCCTCTGGGAAGTGTGGATATGTCGATTGAATGATCCACTGTTTTTCTGTTAAGTATTTGTTCTCCTTTTTCATTGAAGATCTTTACGGCCTGTACACCGGTTCCATTTTTGATAAAAAGTCTGCTGCTTGCCGGGTTGGGATATACCGACAGGGTGTTGGTGCTTTCGTTTGTAATTGCCGAAGTTGTTTCTTTGACGATTAGTTTGAATGTTGTATTGTTGGGACTCAGACCTTTGTCCCTGGCTAATACTTTGATGGTATAGTTTTTCGCTTTTGTAACACTACCAGTCAGGCACATGGTTTTGCTGTCGAAATCAAGCCCTGCAGGTAAGGCCGAAGTGTAATAGGTTAAGGTGTCGTTTGCATCGGGATCTTTGAAAAGAGAGGGTATCTGGATGCGGATTGGCGTATTCACCGTAATGGTTGTATCCGGTAAACTGGCAATTTTTTCTGGCATGTGGTTGGTTATGGTGATTGTATCGTCAATCTTTACTTTTTCCATTGGGGCGCCGAATACAACCATCGGTGGAAATGTGCTGTCGTTCAGATTTTTGATCTGTTCTTTGATTTCTGCAACCTTGCCACTCTGAACATGCATGAGGATGATGTACTTCGGATTGATGTATTTTTTTATGAAGTCACGCTGTTGTTGGGTTGCCCAGTTTGTTCCTTTGTAATTCCACAAGAACAAAACATCAATATTTTTTTCATTCAGTTTAAATTGGATGTACTCGGTTGAATCTTCCAATGAATTATCCCCTCCATGAAAAACTTTCAGCCCGTCAATATCCATGAAATACCCTACGTTGTAAGTCCTGTAACTAATATCGTGCAGAAAATTGTAAATCGTTAATTGAATGTTATTGATGGTTGTGTCGATTGATTCGTATTTGGCCGGATTGACCGATAGGATTTGATCTCCCAAATTAGCGGAAGCTAACCCTTTGGCAATATCCGAAGGAGCAATCAATTTTGATTGAGGATTGTTTTTCAGATAGTTCGAAACCATTGATTGGTTGTAATGATCACCATGGTTGTGTGTAACCAGAAACAGCTGATTGTTTGTGAATGGTTCTTTGTTGTTGATTATCAGATTTCTTGTCGATTCTTCTGCATCCATGGCGACCCCTTCATTTCCATAGAAATATAAACCGTCGATGATGACTTTCTTCCCATTGTTGCAGATCATAAACCCTTCGTTTCCAATGTAGGTAATTTCTGCTTCATAAGGCTTTTGAGGGAATGTTTTTGTTTGAAAAAAAATTAGAAAAACGAGAAGTACTTTAAGTTTTGTTTTCATTGCTGTAGTTTTCATGATTATTAAATTAAATGTTATGATATGGTAAAGACAATCCTCCGTTTCTTTACACTTAAGCGAATCCTTTTTTTATTCAAGAAAAGAAAATCAATAACCTTCATCGTTCTTTCCCTTTTTCTGATTTATTATTAACTTTAAAGGTCAAAATATTCCTGAACATGAAACTCATAAGGTTTATGCAGTATTCACTTTTCATACTGATTACATTTTCCTTTTCGTGCCGTGGGCAGGGAAAAGGAGAACCGGAGAATATCCGGAAACCAGCTGTTGCCGGGTCGTTTTACCCGTCTGATCCGATGCTGTTGAAGTCGCAAATTGAATCCTATTACCAGTCTGTCGGGAACCAGTCTGGCCATTCCGATGTGGCTGCCGTGATTGCACCTCATGCTGGCTATGTCTTTTCGGGCAAAGTGGCCGCATCGGCTTTTGCTCAGATTGATCCTGAGCGGGAGTATGAACGGGTTTTTGTTATTGGAACCAGCCACCTGACCTACCTGAGTGGCGCTTCGGTGTTTTGTGAAGGGAACTTCAGTACGCCGCTGGGAGTTGTTGAAGTAGATACCGCACTGGCCAGCCGGCTGATCAGAGAGAATCCGGTGTTTGAAAACATCCCTGCGGCTCATGGCCGGGAGCATTGCCTCGAAGTGGAGCTTCCGTTTTTGCAGTGCCGGCTGAAGAAATCGTTCAAAATTGTACCCATTGTCATTGGTACTCAGTCTGAAGCTACCTGTCGCAAAATTGCGGATGCATTGAAACCTTGGTTTAACGCTAAGAACCTGTTTGTTATTAGCAGCGATTTTTCGCATTATCCCGATTATGCCGGAGCGGAAGAGGCCGATAGAACCACGGGCGATGCCATTGCGGCCAATTCACCTGAGAAGTTTTTGCGGGCAAGGGGTAAAAATGAATTGAAAAACATTCCCGGCCTGGTAACCAGTTGTTGTGGATGGAGTTCCATTCTGACGTTGCTTTACCTGACTTCCGAGTCGAAAGGGATTTCGGTTCAGCATGTTGAGTATAAAAATTCAGGCGATGTGAAGGATGGCGATAAGAACCGGGTCGTGGGTTATCACTCGTTTGTTTTTACACGGGAAATGCGTGAAGCTGACTCTTCCAAATTTTCTCTCAATCGAAGGGAAGAGATCGAACTGCTTAAAATTGCCCGGTCGGCTATTGAAAACCAGTTGAATAATCAGCGGTTTACACCAATTGATGAAACCCGGCTTACCGATGCAATGAAAGCCAACTGCGGTGCTTTTGTTACGCTGCGGAAGAAAGGGCAACTCAGAGGGTGTATTGGTCGGTTTACTGCTGCGGAACCGCTTTACCGGGTGGTTCAGCAAATGGCTTCGGCGGCTGCGTTTCAGGATACCCGATTCAGCCCGGTTGAACGGTACGAGATGCCGGATGTTGAGGTTGAAATATCGGTACTTACCCCGTTGAAGCGGATCCAAAACATCGATGAATTCGAATTGGGTAAGCAGGGAATCTATATCGTTAAAGGTTATCACAGTGGTACTTTTCTTCCGCAGGTTGCCGAAGAGACCCAATGGAGCAAAGAGGAATTTCTTGGCCATTGTGCGCGTGACAAAGCTGGAATTGGCTGGGACGGATGGAAAGATGCTGAACTTTATACTTACGAAGCGCTGGTGTTTAGCGAAAAAGAATTGCAGGACTCTATGAAATGAATGCTGCTTATCCATGGTTCCCGGTTTCTGTAATAACCATTCTGGCCTATTTCACAACATGGTTGTTTACCCGATGGGGAATATTTACCCTGAAATCGCACCGGAAAT
The DNA here is from genome assembly GCA_035353695.1 of Prolixibacteraceae bacterium. Taxonomy (GTDB): domain Bacteria; phylum Bacteroidota; class Bacteroidia; order Bacteroidales; family Prolixibacteraceae; genus CAYMTR01. Next base: position 74,907 of record DAOQAB010000003.1, on the reverse strand, counting down.
TCTGGAATTATCTGTTGCTGGTTACTTTCTTGATTTCTGGGATGATCGGGTTAGTCAGTGTGGTGAAAATCAACTATAAGCTTGAGATTCCCAATTACGATCAACTATTGCGATGGCATGTCTCTTTTGGTATTGGAATGGTGGTAATTGCCATCTTCCATTTTTCATGGCACCTTCGCTATTACTTTTCCCGCTCCGGAAAATCTTCCAACGTCAACCTTCCCGGGGAAGCTGTTGCTTTGACCGAATGGCTCAATATCAACTATTTGTTGATGATTTTGGGCGCAGTTGCCATTATCAATCAGTTGGTTTTTATCCGCGAATTTTTGAGTGTTCTCGATGGAAATGAGCTGGTGATGGGGCTGGTCATGTCTGGTTGGATGATACTGACAGGCTGGGGAGCTTATTTTGGAAGGAATTGTCAGGTTGCTGATTTTACCCCCGGAAAAGGGCTTAACCAGTTGATTTTTTTGTCGTTTGTACCATACATCCTGATAGGCCTCCTGTATTGGTTAAAAAAGATGTTATTTCCTCCCGGTACAATTGCTGGTTTGGGAATATCCATCGTGGGCATATTTCTTCTTCTTTTTCCGGTTTGTTTCTTGTCGGGTTACCTTTTTACCCAATTTTCAGCCTGTTATTCCCGGTCGAACCACGAAAACAGGATTTCAAGTGCTTACCGGTATGAGTCGATAGGAAGTCTGGCCGGAGGATTGCTCTTTGCTAGCTTTTTGGGGAAATTCTTCAATTCGTTTCAGATTTTTGGGCTTACAACCGGCATTGTTTTTATTGTGGCTGCCTGGATGTATTGGAGCCGGAAATCGCTTGAAAGATACCTGTTTCTGACTGTGGGGATTGTTTTTCCGCTCTTAATTTTTTTGCTGAATCCCGATATTCACATCAAGAAGTTGTTTTATCCCAATCAGGAAATTATAAGTGATCAGAGTACCCGTTATGGGAACCTGGTGGTTACACGCCAGCAGGGGCAACTCAATTTTTATGAGAACAATTCGCTTCAGTTTTATACCGATAACATGGCTCAAAGTGAGGAAGCGGTTCATTATGCTATGGTTCAACGCGAACAGCCCCAACAGGTTTTGCTCATTTCTGGTGGAATTTCGGGAATGATTAACGAGATTGAGAAATATCCGATCAAGAAGATTACCTACCTTGAGAGTAACCCGGAAATTTTTTATCAGTGGAAAAAATTGGCAAATGTTGCTGATTTTAAGAATGTTGAATTTGTAAAATCCGACATCAGGACCTTTCTGTACCAGTCGAAAACGGTTTACGATGTGGTATTGATTAATCTACCACCTCCTTCTACGTTGGGGTACAACCGGTTTTACACCGAAGAGTTTTTCAGCCTGGTGAAGAAGCATTGCAATCACCTGAGTGTGGTTTGTACCAGCCTTCCTTCAACGGTTAATTATCCCGAGGAGAATGCGCTGGAGGTAAATGCTTCGCTTTGTCGGACCCTGGGGACACAGTTTTCTAATCAACTGGTTTTGCCGGGCGAGAAGAACTATTTTCTGGTTTCCGACGAATCGCTTTCGTGGAATATTACGGAACTGGTTACTCAAAAGGGGATTGAAACGACCTATGTCAACTCGGGTTACATCGACGATAAACTGCTGGCTGAAAGGGGACAGTTGCTTGTTTCCCAATTTGATCGCAAGGTGAAAGTAAACCACGATTTTCAACCGTATATGTTTTTGAGGCAGATCAATCACTGGTTTAATTTTGTGGGTGGAAACTATGTGATGCTGGTTGCCATTCCGCTTCTTTTGTTTTTGGCGCTTTTCTTTTGGTTCAATCCGGTTACTACGGGATTATATACCGGAGGTTTTACTTCCGCATCACTCGAAGTGGCGCTGATGCTGATTTATCAGGTTTACTTTGGAAGCCTTTACCTTGCCTCAGCAATGTTCTTTTCGCTGTTTATGGGTGGTTTGGTTGTTGGAAGCCAATGGAAATTTAGGCAGGGAAACGAATTTTCATTGAAACGCTATTCGCTGGTTCAGTTTGTATTGGCCCTGTTTGCGGTGTTATTGCCCGGTTTTGTTTGGCTGATAAGCAAGCTTTCATTGCCTGTTTTTTTGCTTCAGCTTCTGTTTTTCATACCGGTATTCCTGTTGGCTTTTGCCATTGGATATGAATTCAATCTGGCCTCCAAACTTCAGCCTTATGGATTTAGTCAAACTTCCGGTATCAATTACAGTGCCGATCTGGTTGGTTCTGCTTTTGGCGCTTTTCTGACCGCCATTTTGCTGCTTCCGGTTTGTGGTTTGCTGTTTACCTGTATGGCCGTCGCCGGGTTGAATTTGTATAGTGGGTTACGGGTTGTTTTTAAAAAGTGAGAGGATATGGATAAACGTCAATTTATAAAAACTCTTTTTTGCGGAGCAGGAGTAGCTTGTCTTTCTAAACCGTTGTTTGCTTTGCCATTGGATGGTTCTGTGGCTTCTTTCGAAGTAGGAAAAAAATGGACGAAGGAGGCACATTTTTATCAGGTTACACCGAAAGGGGTTCGTTGCCAGTTGTGTCCCAACGAATGCGATATACGGGAAGGAGGATCGGGTGATTGCCGCGCCCGGGTCAACAAAAACGGAAAACTCTATTCCATTGCTTACGGAAATCCCTGTGCGGTACACATCGATCCAATTGAGAAGAAGCCGCTCTTTCATTTTCTTCCGGGCACCAGGGCTTTTTCGGTTGCTACTGCCGGTTGTAACCTGGCCTGTTTGTATTGCCAAAACTGGTCGATTTCCCAAAAGAGTCCTCGGGATACCCAGAATGTTGATCTGTTGCCCGACCATCTGATTAAAAGTTGTAAGGAAAATGGCTGCGAATCAATCGCCTATACCTATTCCGAACCGATTACTTTTTATGAGTATGTCTACGATTCAGCCTTGTTGGCCAGGCAGGAAGGAATTAAAAATGTATTTAAGAGTGCCGGTTTTATCAACCGGGATCCGCTTACGAAGCTCTGCAAAGTGATTGATGCTGCCAATATTGATTTGAAATCGTTCAGCGATGATATCTATCTGAGACTTTGTGCCGGAAAACTTCAACCCGTTCTCGATACCCTGATTACGTTGAAAAAGGAGGGTGTTTGGCTCGAAATTACAAATCTGATTGTGCCCTCGTGGACCGACGATCAGGATATGATTAAGCGGATGTGTAACTGGTTGCTTCAGAACGGATTTGAACATACACCTCTTCATTTCAGCCGTTTTATCCCAACCTATAAACTCACACAATTGCCTCCAACTCCGGTAAATACGCTGAAAAGTGCACGGGAAATTGCGTTGAAAGAGGGGTTGAAATATGTGTATGTGGGCAATGTTCCCGGGTTGGAATTGGAGAATACCATGTGTCCGCGGTGCCATACGTTGATTGTCGAGCGGCAGGGGTTCCGGATTCTGCAGAACCATATTTTCGGGGGAAAATGTACTTTCTGTGGTGAGAAAATTGATGGTGTGTGGTAATAATTGCTGAAAATGAACGTTTAATAAAATGCCTAAACCAATAAATTATGAGAAAATATCCTTTCCTTTCCTGCATACTGTTGATATCTTCCGTCGCATTTTCCCAACCCGTGTCGATTTCAATAGATGCGTCACAAAACCGTAAAGCGGTTTCACCTTACATCTATGGGAAAAATAATTCCCTTTCCGACGATCCAACAAATCCGTTGAAAGCCGATGAATGGAAACGTTTGAAAGATTCGGGAATAAAGCTTTTTAGGGAGAACAGTGGAAACAATGCGACCAAATATAATTGGCGGTTGAAGTTGACCAGCGCTCCCGATTGGTATAACAATGTTTATTCCGCAGACTGGGATTATGAAGCCCGAAGTTTGCAGGATCATATTCCGGGTGCCAAGGGAATGTATGCTTTTCAGCTCATAGGAAAAACGGCAGCAAGTAACCAATACAATTTCAATGACTGGGGATATAACAATTCACAATGGTGGCCTGGTGTTGCTCAAAACCTGGCGGGCAATGGGGGTGTCAATACCGACTGGAATGCGACCAACGCGCTGGTTGAAGGGAACACTTCCCTCTATTTGAAAGAGTGGCCGGCAGACTCTACCGTGGCTATTCTGGATAATTGGTTTGGAACAGGTTCCGGCAGTCTGAACCTGGACAAATCTTCGTTTCAATATTGGAACATGGATAACGAGCCGGAGATCTGGGAAGGAACCCACGATGATGTAATGCCTCATCAATGTACAGCCGAAGAGTTTATGCAGAAATATTTTGCAGTGGCCAAAAAGGCACGGGCAAAGTATCCGGCGATTAAACTGGTCGGTTTTGTCCCCTGTTCGGAATGGTACTGGTATGCCTATCCCAACGGAAAAGGAGACAGTGGAAAGATTTCTTATGGTGGAAAAGGATATACCTGGGTCGAATTTTTTATCAAAAGAATTGCTGAAGAACAAAAAGCAACGGGAATACGTTTGCTCGATGTGATTGATTTACATACCTATCTCGATGCCGGTTCCGTGGATGAGTTGTTGCAGGCACATCGGGTTTTTTATGATGAAACGTACGATTATCCGGGAGCCAATGGCGTAAAATTATTAGGAAAAAGTGGCTGGGATAATTCACTTACGAAAGAATATATTTTCAAACGCATCAATAATTGGCTTACGGAGTACCTGGGCGAAAACCATGGGGTAACCATTGGAACCACCGAATCGGGCTGGGATAGTTTTAACCAGATGCCACTGGCGTTGAACTATGCTTCCACGCTTGGTGTTTTTGCCGACAACGGTGTTGAGTTATTCACTCCGTGGTTCTGGAGTCCGTCCTATTGGGAAGTGGTCCACTTGTTTAGCAAATATTCCAAGTCGATTAGTGTTCTGTCCCAATCAGGCGATGATCATTTTTTGTCGGCTTATACAACGGTTAATACCGGCAATGATTCGATGACGGTTGTGCTGGTAAACCGGTATGCAACACCGAAGGAGGTAAAGATTGCCGTTTCAAACTTTGCAATTACCGATGGCGTTTATCCGGCTTATACACTGGCCAATTTGCCCGGCGATAATTCGACAGAAACCTTTGTCTCCGACACCGAAAATGCGCTGAAACCATCGAATGTTGCCGCTTTCAACAATACCATTACCATGACTGTCCCCGGTTATTCCATTACATCGGTAGTCCTGCGTGCAGGCGCTGCTGCCGGAAATTACCTGGCGCTTTCATCGTCTGCCGTTGAACTTGAGTCAACCTCATCGGATGTCTCGGTTTCGGTTTATTCCAATGTTTCATGGCGTGTGAGTTGTGATCAGAGTTGGCTGAAGTTGAGTGCGGTATCAGGTACAAATAATGGAATAATCACCCTTTCTGCTGAAGCCAATACGCTTTCGGAGTCACGCTCTGCAACTGTTACCTTTTCGGGTGCTGGAGTTGAGAATCAAACATTTGTCGTAACGCAAAAAGCTCCGGTTCTGTATCCTCACGATAATCTGATCATTTACAATGATAATCAGACTTTGATACAAGGAACCTGGAGTTCGGATGGAACGCTGGCTCAGGTTACCGGTGGCGCTTATGAAGGTTCGAAGCATTACCAATTTAGTTACAGCTTCTCAAACTGGTGGGCCGGTTATGGTCTGAATTTGACCAACTGGGCCGGAAATGGATCGGGTTATGATTTTTCGTTGTACGATTCCCTGAAATTTGCCTGTAGTTTAACCGGATCGGTTACGGTATCGTTCAGCCTTGCCGATGCGGATAATTCAACCTATTCCGATGGGGTTGAGGTGACAGGAGTAAATGCTGGTTATCGGGAATATTCTATTCCAATAAGTTTATTTACAGGCATTAACCCTAATGATGTTGGTGAAATAATGGTCAATATTAGCGGAAGTGAGTCGTCGGGTTCCGGAACATTTTGTATCGACAATATCCGGTTGATTGCAAAGGGAAATCAGGTAACAGGCACGGATCCTGTTTCCCAAACCCAAAAGCCTTCGCCGTTGTTTTGGTTGCAGAACAGCCCCAATCCATTTTCTTCGTCGACAGCCATCTGTTTTGTCGCACCCGAAGCGGGGCACTATCTGCTCAGGGTTTTTGATTTTAGCGGAAGATTGGTGTCCGTTTTGCAGGACAGTTCATTACAGCCCGGAATGCAAAATATACCATGGAATGGCACATCTTCGGGTGGGCAACGAGTTTCCTGCGGTATTTATTTCTGCCAGTTGATGGACGAAAAAGGGAACTTTAAAACCTTGAAAATGATTTACCGGTAACCCGTTTCGGATTACTTTGGTGCCAGTTTGCTTCTTTTTCTGCTGTACAGGAAGTAGATCAGCAAGCCCATAGCCATCCAGATGATTAAACGCCACCAGGTGTCTGCAGGTAAAGCAACCATCTGAGCCAGACAAATAACGATTCCGGCAATGGGGACAAAGGGCACCCAGGGGGTTTTGAATGGACGGGGAACATCGGGCCGGGTTTTTCTTAGCACAATTACACTGGTGCAAACAATCACAAATGCCAGCAACGTACCAATGGAAACCAATTCACCTAAAATATTGATTGGTAATAAGCCAGCTATAATTGCGGCAAAGAAACCGGTGAGAATGGTGGTTTTATAAGGTGTTCCAAAGCGGGGATGGACATGGGCGAAACTTTTGGGAAGTAATCCGTCTTTTGCCATCGAAAAGAAAATCCGGGGTTGTCCCATCAGCATCACTAATACCACCGAGGTAAGCCCGGCAAGTGCGCCAATCTTTATCCATGGGCGGAGCCATAGAAGTGAATTTCCGGCACGGTCGATTGCCAGCGCAATGGGTGCAGCTACATTTAATTCTTTATAGTTTACCATTCCGGTTAAAATGGCTGCTACCGCTATATATAAAATGGTACAAACTGCCAGTGATACTAAAATGCCAATCGGCATGTCCTTCGCCGGGTTTTTCGTCTCCTGGGCCGCCGTCGATAAGGCGTCAAAGCCTATGTAGGCAAAGAAAATAACTCCGGCTCCGGTAAAAATTCCTGAGATTCCGAAAGAACCAAATTTCCCGGTATTTTCGGGAATGAAGGGAGTCCAGTTGGCCGGATTGATGTGGGATAACCCAAACGCAATAAACAGCAGAACCACTGTTACTTTGATGAGTACAATGATGTTATTGACCCGGCTCGATTCTCTGATTCCCAAAACCAGAAGGGTCGTGATGATGGCGACCAGGGCTACCGCTGGAAAATTGATCAGGCTACCGGTAGCAACCCAGCCCTGTCCGGGAATATGGTTAAAAGGAGCGAGGCTTAGTTGGTCAGGAATGACGATGTTGAAATCCTTCAGAAGGCTTACAAAATATCCCGACCATCCTACTGCAACAGTCGATGAGGCAAACAAATATTCCAGAATCAGGTCCCAACCAATGATCCAGGCAATGAATTCACCCAAAGTAGCATAAGAATAGGTATAGGCGCTACCTGCAATGGGGATCATCGAGGAGAATTCGGCATAACACAAACCAGCAAAAACACAACCAATCCCCGAGATGACAAACGACAGAACAATTGCCGGTCCGGCATAATTGGCTGCAGCAGTACCCGTTAAAACAAAAATCCCGGTACCAATAATTGCACCAATACCTAACAATATCAGGTTTTTTGCCGTAAGTTCTCTCTTTAGTCCGGTATCCTTACTGGCTTCCATCAGCAAATCCTGGATCGGTTTTTTTCTGAAAAGTTGGTTCATTCTTCTGGTTTTATTATTCGATGTAAATTGCATTGATCTCAACCTATTTATCGCGGACAAGTATAGCAAATTCAAGCCGGATACCGATAAGGTAACTTAAAAAAAATGCTTTTTTTATTCGGGATTTATATAAAAAAAAGCGGGTTATCGTTTGATAACCCGGCTGTTCATAGTTTAGTTAGATCAGAAAATAGATGATGGTTTAAAGAGAAAAGGAAAATTATTGTATTTAGGTGTCAATAATTACTAATCATCATTCTCAAATTCGGGTAGCTAATATAGGATTTATTTTTAAAAGGCGGTAAAAATGTTTAATAAAATTTAACGAACACCTCGAGCGCAAACGTTTTCGGAAAGGCTTTTGCTTCTTATTGTATTGTATCCTAGATAGTCTTAAACGTCGTTGAGTTTGTTTTTCTTGTTTTGAGAAGGCTGTTTTTAACACTTTTTTTGAGGAAACGGGACCTTTTTGCACAATAAAAATTCAAATTTTCGTTACAAAATTGCTTTTGGGACGAATGAAAATTGCTTTTGGCATCAATATTTTTAGTTTGTGGTTCTCAAAGAATAGTTTTTTTAGAAAACGAAACGCTGAATTTGCCCTTCGTGTGTGATTTTTCTTTTTTAAAGTTAACTTCGGCTATGGATAAATTTTTGGATTGTGTGGCTTCCTATTTGTTCGATAAATTTCAAAATGATTTATCGGAGGTGACGGTTGTTTTTCCAAACCGGAGGGCCGGTCTTTTTTTTCAGAAATACCTGAGCCAACGGATCGATAAGCCTCTTTTTTCGCCACGGATATTAACGATAACCGATTTAATTACTGAGTTTTCCGATCTCAAAATCGATGATCCGAATTCGTTGATTATCCGGCTGTGGGAAACCTTTACCGAAGTTACCTCTTCAACCGAAACAATCGACGACTTCTTCTTTTGGGGTGAGATGTTACTGTCCGATTTCAACGATGTAGATATGTACCTGGTTGATGCTCAGAAACTTTTCAAAAATATTGAGTCGCTGAAAGAAATTGATATGGGGTTTGATTTCCTTTCGGAAGAGCAAATCCTGTTTTTATCTTCTTTCTGGAAAAATATCCTTGAGGTTAGAAGTTCTGCCGATAAAAACAACTTTCTGAACAATTGGAATCACCTTTATACAATATATAGTAGTTTCAGGGAAAAACTCCTGAGTGAAGGAATTGCTTACAGTGGAATGGTATATCGCGACATGGTTGAAAACATGGAGAAAAAAAGCTCATTGTGGGAGAACCGGAAGGTCGCCATTGTGGGTTTTAATGCACTCAATCAATGTGAACGCAAATTGTTTCGGTTTTTTAAAACCCATCAGGCCGATTTCTTTTGGGATTACGACCAATATTATTTATCTGCCAATCATCATGAGGCTGCTTTTTTCATGACGTCGAACCTGGTGGAATTCCCAATGCCTGACGATTTTTATTTTCAGGATCATTTGTTCGCTGAATTGACAGAGATTGATCTGGTGGCAGTACCCGGTTTTTCGGGGCAGGCACAATATACATCCCATTGGTTAACCGATAACCAGAAGTTTATTTCGTCAGCGTTCGATAATACGGCAATTGTTTTGTGTGACGAATCCTTATTGGTCCCCATGTTGAATGCTTTACCGCAGGTGGTTGATGATGTGAACATCACCATGGGGTTCCCGTTGAAAAATTCACCGGTATTCTCTTTTTTCAAAGGGCTGGTCGATCTTGACCGAAACAGCCGGAAAAACAACGAAGGGATCAATCTTTTTTATTTTCGTAACGTTCTGGTTTTGTTGAATCATCCGTTGCTACGGAATAGTCTGGGCGATTTTATCGACTGGCTAAGTGAACGAATTCAAAAAGAGAATAAAATCTATCTCAATCGTCTCGATTTCGCAGAAAATGAACTTCTGACAACGGTTTTTAACCTCCCCGATGATGTTTTTGGCGCTATTGACTATCTGCAACGGATTGTTGTGAAGCTTTTTCCTGAAATTCCGGAGGCCGATCAAATGACTAAAGAGGCTCTTTATCAGTTTTATCTGTTGACCAACCGGGTGAATGACTCCTTCTTTAGCAAGCAGTTGAAACAAAAGGAGCATACTATTTCGAAGAAGCTTTTTTATCAGCTATTACTTCGATCTGCCGAGCGATTGAGCATTCCTTTTGAAGGTGAACCACTCTGTGGGTTGCAGATCATGGGTTTTTTGGAAACCCGTTGTCTCGATTTTGATAATCTGATCGTTTTGTCTTTTAACGATGATAAGCTTCCTGGTAATGCCAATCACCATTCGTTTATTCCTTATTCTTTGCGAAAAGGTTTTGATCTTCCGGTAATTGAGCACCGGAACGCCATGTATTCCTATTACTTCTATCGGCTGATTCAGCGTGCAAAAAAGGTTACGCTGGTTTATGATTCGCGAAATGACGGGATGGTGAAGGGTGAGGTTAGCCGTTATGCCACTCAGTTGAAATACGAAGCCCAACATTTGAAATTAATGGAGAGACAGGCGGTATTTAATTTTGACTCTTTTGAAGGCCAGAGTGTTACTATTCCCAAAACGTCCAGTATGATGCAGAAGCTGGAGTCGGCGTTTCTTTCCCGGACCATTTCACCGACCATGTTAAGTACGTATCTCGATTGCCGGTTGAAGTTTTATTTCCGTTATGTGGAGGACATTCGTGAAAGCGACGAGGTTTTTGAAGAGATCGACCCAATGATTTTTGGCCGGATTGCCCACCTGACCATGGAAGGTATCTATTCCAATTTTGTTGGTAAAGAAATTTTGCCCGATGAGATCAAGCGGTTGATTGCCGATAAAAAAACAATCAGTTTTTATCTGGCTGAAGCATTGAAGAAAGAATTCTTCAAAGGGGGAAGCTTCGATATGAACGGGAAAAACCTGCTGATATTTGACATCATCGAAAAATATATTCTGAAGATTCTTCATTACGACTTGACTATTGCACCATTTAAGATTCTGGCACTCGAGAAGGAGTTTTGTTCAGATTTTGAGCTTTTGGTGAATGGGCAAACCCGAAAAGTAAAAGTAGGGGGAACCATCGACCGGTTGGATCAGACGGAGAATTGCATCCGGGTGGTTGACTATAAAACAGGTAAATCGGAAAGTAGTGTGCGATCTATTGAGTCGTTGTTTATGCCTTCTGATAAGCGGAACAAAGCAGCCTTTCAAACGATGATTTATGCCCATTGTGTGGCGGAAAAATTGGGCGACGAAACTCCGGTTGTTCCGGCAGTGTATGGAGCCCGGGCCGTTTTTACCAGCGATTTTAATCCGGTATTTCAGATGAACGGGCACGATTTGATTTATCAGAGAAATTCCGATGAGTTCAAGACCGATCTGCTGATTTTGCTGGCTGAAATCGTTAATCCCGATATCCCGTTTTCGCAAACGGAGAACGAACAAAAATGTAACTATTGTCCGTATAACCTTCTATGTAACCGCGAAGGTTCTTGATTTTCAATCTTCCAGTAGATCGGGGCGTACCCTGCGGGTAATCTCCATCGACATTTTTTCACGCCATTCGTCAATTTTCTTATCATTTCCCGAAAGCAATGTTTCTGGTACCGTCCATCCATTATGGTTTGCCGGGCGAGTATAAACCGGAGGGCTGAGCAACCCATCCTGAAAAGAGTCGGTGAGGGCAGAGGTTTCATCCGAAAGGACACCGGGAATGAGCCTTACCATGCTGTCGACAATCACGGCAGCAGCCAGTTCTCCGCCGGTGAGCACATAGTCGCCAATCGAAATTTCACGGGTAATATAGTGGTCCCTGATGCGCTGGTCTACCCCTTTGTAGTGGCCGCAAAGAATAATCACATTTTGCCGCATCGATAGGTAATTGGCCGTTTTTTGATCGAAAACCTTTGCGTCGGGGGTCATGTAAATAATGTCATCATACTTCCTTTCGCTTTTGAGTTTCAAGATTAAATCTTCGATGGGTTGGATCATCATGACCATTCCGGCGCCTCCGCCAAAAGCATAGTCGTCGACACTGCGGTGTTTGTCGGTCGAATAGTCGCGGATATTGTGAATATGTATCTCGACATAATTTTTCTCAATGGCTCTTTTCATCATGGAAAACCCAAATGGGCTTTCAAAAATCTCGGGGAACAGGGTCAGGATATCAATTCTCATCTTCACATTTTTTTGCAAATTTAGTTGATTCGGAGAGATAACCATGAAAAGAGATGCCGGAAAATGGGGCTTGGGTGGGGGAAAAACTCGGTGGTGGATGTCATTTGGGTAAGGAAATTTTATAAATGGGTGATTTATTAAAATCTAAAAAACATTTTAAAATTTTTGACTATTACCATTAAATATCTATTTTCGTAGGCTTCGTTAAGAACATGGCTCTAAAACATAAATTGTTGTACTCAAATATTATAACAGGATGGAATCTAGTGATAAAATGCACTCAAAAACTCAGACCGAGGAGATTGGTTCAGAATTGGTTTCTGAAAATACTCAAGAGATTAGCGCTGACTTAACTGCTCAAACGCAGGAAAGTGTTGAAGAAGAAATTCCCGCAGAGGAAATGGTTCGTGAAGAACAGGTGGAAGAAGTAGCCGAAGAAACAGCAGAACTTGTTGTTGAAGAGGCAGAACCGGTTGCAGTTGCACCAGAGGTTGTTGATGTTCCGGAAGTAGAAGTCGACGCCGAAGAAACCATTGCCGAGAAAGATGAACAAATTTCTTTAGCTGACGAAATTCTCCAGTCATTGGATGATGAAGAGTTGTCAGAGGAGGAAATCCACTCGGTAATTTCCACCATCGAAGATGATAATGTTATTTCCAAAATATCCGATTACTCATCTTTTTCCGAAGTTGAGTTAATCAATGAATTACGTATTCTGCTCGAAAGACCCGATTTTCTTGAAATTATTGAGCAGGTTGAAAGCATTAAGATTTGCTTTTACAAGAAACTCAAACAAATACAGCAGGAAGCAAAGAAAAAATTCATTGACGAAGGCGGCTTCGAAGAAGAATTCAAGCCTGAAACGGATCCGTATGAACAAGATTTAAAGGAACTTTTGCAACAGTTCAAGCAAAAGAAAGCCGAACACAATAAAGACATCGAATCGGAAAAGGAAGAAAATGTCAAAAAGAAACTCGAAATTATTGATGAGATTAAAAACCTGGTAAACCGGAAAGAATCGATCAATAAAACGTTCCAGGAATTTAGGGAACTTCAGCAAAAATGGCATGATATCGGGTTGGTTCCTCAGGCCAATATGAAAGATTTGTGGGAGACCTACCACCATCATGTCGAAAATTTCTACGATTACATTAAGATCAACAAAGAGTTGCGCGATCTTGACCTGAAGAAGAACCTGGAGGAAAAAATCGGATTGTGCGAGAAAGCTGAAGCTTTATTGCTGGAGCCATCAATCCTCAAAGCATTTAATACCCTTCAGAAATATCACGACCTGTGGCGCGAAATTGGTCCGGTACCACGTGATAATAAAGAAGATATCTGGGAACGTTTCAAAGCGGTTACCACTTTAATCAATAAAAAACATCAGGAGTTTTTCGAGAGCAGAAAGAAAACCCAGAAGAAAAACCTGGATGCCAAAACCGCTCTTTGCGAGAAGGTTGAAGAGATACTGGCAAACGAACCCGATACCCATAAAGATTGGGAAGAACGATCGAAAGAATTGGTTGAATTACAGAAATATTGGAGAACTGTCGGTTTTGCTCCCAAAAAGGAAAATGGATTGATTTATGAACGTTTCCGTAAAGCATGTGACGAATTCTTTGACCTGAAACGCGATTTCTACTCGAAGCACAAAGAAGTTCAGGGAAATAATCTTCAGATGAAAATCGATTTGTGTATGCAGGCTGAAGCGTTGATGGATAGCTCGGATTGGAAAAAGACTACTGAAGAGTTCATCAGCATTCAGAAACGATGGAAAGAAATTGGCCCGGTTCCCCGGAAACAATCCGATATTGTATGGAAACGTTTTCGCGCAGCTTGTGATCATTTCTTCAAACGGAAAGCCGATTTCTTCAGCTCGAAAGATTCGGAGCAATCCGAGAATTTGCGCATGAAAAATGAACTGATCGATGCCGTTACCCATTTCGAATCAACCGGATCGGATGAAAGCGATTTCGATAAACTGCGTGACTTCCAACGTCGTTGGACCGAGATTGGCCATGTGCCTATTCAGGAGAAAAACGATGTGCAAAAACGTTTCCGCGATGCGATCAGTGCGCTCTACGATAAGCTGAGGGTTGAAGATAGGGATCGCAACATGGTGAAATTCAAGAGCAAAATGAGCGACTGGAAATCATCCAACAAAGGTCACAATAAAATGTTTGCTGAGCGCGATAAATATGTTACTCGTCTGCGCCAAATTGAAAGCGACCTGATTACATTGAAGAACAATATTGGTTTCTTTACCGATTCGAAAAATGCCGAAGCTTTGATTAAAGATGTTGAACGGAAAATTGCCAGTAACGAAGAACAGATCGTTTACCTGAAAAATAAAATTAAGGTCATCGACGATGTTGACGATAACGAAGAATAGATAAAGTTATGAAAAGAGCGATCGGTTACGGTCGCTCTTTCTTTTGAATGACATTTTCTCCTTCAGGCCTTTTCGAAAATGATCAATTCTAACCGGTTTTCACTCAGGAACTATTCCAGTAAAAGGCTTTCTTTTATCTTTTAATTATTTTCTAGCTATTTCGCCGAATAACATTTTCAGATTCACTCTTTTTATCATTATATTTGCTGCTTTTATTGCTAAAACTAAAAAATTTAACAACTTGTCAACCAGGTATATATTTGTTACAGGTGGTGTAACATCTTCGTTAGGAAAAGGAATCTTATCTGCATCGCTGGCAAAGCTTTTGCAGGCAAGAGGGTTTTCGGTTACCATCCAGAAACTGGACCCGTATATCAATGTCGATCCCGGAACATTGAACCCGTATGAACATGGTGAGTGCTATGTTACTGCCGATGGTGCAGAGACCGATCTTGATCTTGGTCATTACGAACGTTTCCTGAACATACAAACGTCTCAGGCAAATAACATTACTACCGGAAGAATCTATCAAACCGTAATTAACAAAGAGCGCAGGGGAGATTACCTTGGGAAAACAGTTCAAATTATTCCCCACATTACCGACGAAATTAAACGTCAGATCAAGTATCTGGGTAACAAAGGAGAATATGATTTTATACTGACAGAAATTGGTGGTACCGTAGGCGACATCGAATCGTTGCCATACATTGAAGCTGTTCGTCAGTTAAAATGGGAAATGGGGCGTGATGTACTGGTGATCCACCTCACGCTGGTCCCTTATTTATCTGCTTCCGGCGAGTTGAAAACAAAACCTACACAGCACTCGGTTAAGGCTTTGCTCGAAAATGGGGTACAACCCGACATTCTGGTTTTGAGGACTGAACACCTGATTAACGATGGTATCAAGAAAAAAGTTGCATTGTTTTGCAATGTTGCTGAAGATGCCGTGGTTCAGTCGGTCGATGTTCCTACCATTTACGAGGTTCCTCTGAAAATGCAAGAGGAAAAACTGGATGTGACGGTTTTGAAGAAATTTGGAGTACCTCTGGGAAAAGAACCCGATTTGGATAATTGGAACGATTTTCTTAACAAGCATAAAAATCCTCAATCGGAAATTCAGATAGGACTTGTTGGAAAATACGTGGAGTTGCACGATGCCTATAAATCGATTGCTGAATCGTTTATCCATGCGGGAGCCGTGAATGAATGTAAAGTTAATTTGAAATATATTCATTCAGAGGAAATTAATCATCGGAATGTGAAAGAGATGCTCGAAGGGCTCGATGGCATTCTGGTAGCTCCGGGCTTTGGCCATCGTGGTATTAATGGGAAGATTGAAGCTGCCCGCTATGCCCGTGAAAACAAGATCCCTTTCTTTGGTATTTGTTTAGGAATGCAAATTGCGGTGATTGAGTTTGCCCGTAATGTGCTTGGAATGGCTGGTGCAGATTCAACCGAAATGAACGAAGTGACCAAGTATCCGGTTATCGACCTGATGGAAGAACAAAAGAGCATTACCAATATGGGTGGTACCATGCGGTTGGGAATCTATCATTGCCAGATAAAGAAAAACAGTAAGTTGTTTAATGCGTATAAAAAAGAGATCATTACCGAACGTCACCGTCACCGTTATGAATTCAATGATAAATACCTCGATGCCTTTATAAAGGCAGGGTTTATTCCCGTTGGTATTAATCCTGAAAATAAGTTGGTTGAGGCAATGGAGCTTGAAGGGCATCCTTGGTTTATTGGGGTTCAGTATCACCCCGAATATAGTAGTACGGTATTAAAACCTAGCCCCCTTTTCGTTGATTTTGTAAGAGCTTGTAAAGAAATTAAGCAGAAAGTGTAATAGATAGAGTTTTTTGTCACCTATAAATTAAAGTTGAAAACAAATAGTTGAATGAATAATAGTAAGAATACAATCATTGGGTTTGTACTGATTTTTGCGGTATTGATGATTTTCAATTATGTAAACAAACCATCGAAGGAACAAATTGAAAAGGCAAATCAACGACGTGATTCGATCGAATTGGTTCAAAAACAGGTACAACAGGAAATTGAAAAGAACGCACAGGTGGGTTCTTTTACCAATTCTGAGAAGGATTTGCTTGATAGTAATGGCATTTCGCTTGAAAAGAGAAATTTATATGGTGACTTCAGCGTCTCTTCAACCGGAAAGGAAGAGCTTGTTGTTTTGGAGAATAATTTGATGAAGCTGACCCTTTCAAACAAAGGTGGAAAAGTTTATTCCGTTGAACTCAAAAATTATAAGCGTTACGACAAATCGCCACTTTATTTGATTGAAAGTGGAAAATTGGAACAAAATCTGAATTTCTTTGCACAAAACCGAAACATCAAAACCGATGATCTGTTTTTCAAACCATTGACTTCTGAAAAAGTAGTGACCGTTAACGGCCCTGCTGTTCCAAAAGGTAAAGAGGGGCGGATTAAATACAACCAGTCTAATCATGGCGAGAGTAAAACCGTGACGATGCGTTTGGAAGCCGGGGCAGGTCATTATATCGATTACATTTATACTCTTGCTCATAACTCGTATGAAGTAGGATATCAGGTTCGTGTGGTTGGTATGGATCATATCATCAATACCAATACTGGGTACATGAACTTCAATTTCAATTTTGATGTGCCCCGTCAGGAGCGGGCTTCAACCTACGGTGAGGACCGGTATACAACCATTTACTATAAGTTCAAAGATGCCGATGTTGAACATTTGAAGACCAATAAATCGGACAATAAGGATTTAAAAACCCCGGTAAAATGGATTGGTTTCAAACAGCTTTTCTTTTCTTCGGTGCTTCAGGCTGACGGTTCTTTCCCTAATGCTTCCATATCAACAACCAAAAAGGACATAAAATCGCCTTATCTGGCTTCCTTTAAATCGGAAATCGGCTTGCCTTTCGATGGACGCGGTAATCAGGAATATGGAATGTCCTTCTATTTCGGTCCAAACCATTATCAATCGTTGAAGGAACATGGGGAAAACATGGAGAAACTGATCGATCTGGGATGGCCCATTGTTCGGGAAGTGAACCGTTATCTGATTATTCCAGTATTTAACTTTTTGCGGAGCAAAATTGCCAACTTTGGAATTATCATTCTGTTATTAACCATTCTGATCCGGATCATCGTTTTCTATCCAACCTACAAAACACAGGTTTCTTCGGCGAAGATGAGGGCTTTAAAGCCGGAAATTGATGAAATAAACAAAAAATATCCTCCCGAAAAAGCAATGGAACGCCAACAGGCAACCATGGAACTGTATAAAAAAGTGGGAGTTAGCCCGTTGGGTGGTTGTCTGCCAATGCTTTTGCAGATGCCAATTCTTATGGCGATGTTCTTTTTCTTCCCCGGATCGATCGAATTGCGGCAACAAGGTTTCCTCTGGGCAACCGATTTGTCAACGTACGATTCGATTGTGTCGTGGTCGGCTCACATTCCAATTTTGAGCAGTATTTATGGAAACCATGTCAGTTTGTTAACCTTGTTGATGACTGCAACCACCATATTGCAAACCAAACTGACCAGTTCTACGCAGGACACCAGTGCAATGCCGGGCATGAAATATATGCTCTATTTCATGCCAATTTTCTTTATGTTCATGCTGAATTCTTATTCTTCAGGGTTGAGTTACTATTACTTCCTGTCAAATGTTTTCTCAATCGGACAGTTTTACATTATTAAAAGCATGGTTGATGAGAAAAAGGTGAGGGCACAGTTGATGGTAGCCAGCATAAAAAAGAAACCGGTAACCAAATCAAAATTTCAGCAGCGTCTCGAGGAGATGACCAAGCAACAACAGATGATGCAACAGCAACAACGCACACCGCAGCGTCCGCCTCAACAAAACAAGAAGAAATAGATTTTTTAAAAAGATAGAAGGGAAGAGGGTTTCAGATTGTTGAAATCCTCTTCCCTTTTATAATTTGTTAATTTCCTTTTTATTTCAATTTGTTTTACTTAATTTTATGGTAGCTCAATAGAAACATAAGATTATGAAAACAAAATTCTTTCTACCCGTAATGTTTTTGTTGTTGTCCCTGGTTTTTGATAGCCGGGCCCAATTGAATATTGATGAATACCAAAGTTTTCTGAAACAAACAAAGAACCTCGAATTTTCGGGGCTTAATTCCATGTATCCAAAGCCGGCAAATGCTTATTACAAAGGATTTAGTTCAACTCCCGATTTTGGCGACGTACTCTATTTCGATTCAGTTAAAACAAAGTACTCATTGAAAGACGACGAGCTTTCCCTGCTGAAAACAAACCATTTCTTTGTGAGCGATAGGTTATCCTGCTACTCTTTTGACGAAGCATTTACCGATATTTTTACGAAAGATCTTCCGGTATTCATTTCAACTGATGCGATCCTTCATGTATTGCATCTTTCGTACGACCGTATTCTGAAAGATTTGGAGCGGGGAGTAATGAGCTCCAATCTCGAAGAATATCTGAAGGTGTTGTATGATAATGTGCCTTCTCTTGTAAACAGATACAGCGGAAAAGGAATCGATGAAAGCCTTCGGGATGTCGATTTGTACACATCGATTGCCTATTCATTGATTACCGGGAAAACACAGCCTGTACGGATTGCTTCTGAAACGTTGTTCAATACCGTAATGGAAGCAATCAGTAATGAATCGGTGGCAACTGTTTCACTATTCAGTTCTTCTGATAAGTTACGAACAATTGATTTCTCGCAGTTTAAGGTTCGGGGGCATTATGTTTATACCGACGAAGATAAAATGTCGGAGCTAAAGTCGCTGGAACCTTATTTTAAAGCAATGATGTGGCTGGGTCGGATTGATTTTTATCTCACAACGCCCGAAACAATGGATGTAGAGTGGGAGAAGGATGACATCAGACGAATGAATATTTCGGCTTTTTTGTTGAACGAGATTCATCGTTCCAATACCAGTAAATCTCTTTTTGAGCAGAATGAGAAGATAATAAATTACATGGTGGGCGAAAGCGATAACATTACACTGGATGAGTTCAATAATTACCTTGGAGTGCAATCTGTTTCTTCGGCTGAAGAACTGCTCAACGATTCAGTTTATGATGCCTATTATACCGGTTTGTTGAAAAATGAGTCTTTCAGGCAAAAGATCATGAGCGGTATCTATTTTGTCGATCCGGAGGCAACAGAACCAGCCGAGTTGCCAATTTCATTCTTTATGTCGGGGCAACGTTTTATCATCGATTCGGAGATACTTTCCAATGTCGTTTTCGACCGGATTTATTATAATGGGGAAGCACAGTGGCGATTAATGCCCGATCCGCTCGATGCGTTGTTTGCATTGGGGAACAACGATGCAACCTGTTTCCTCGAAAATGAAATCAATACCTATCATTATGCTGGCAACCTGGCTAATATGCGTTATTTGGTCGATCAGAAAGAAAGCTCATTTTGGAATTCAAGTTTGTATAATGCCTGGCTGAATGCTATCAGGACTCTGAACCCCACAGAAGAGGGGAAAAATGATCTATTTTTTATGAAAACATCGGCATGGCACCAGCAGAAAATGAATACCCAACTTGCCAGCTGGACCGAACTCCGTCACGACAACTTGCTTTATGCAAAATCATCCTATACCGCTGTTCCCGGTTGCTCATTCCCTTTTTCTTATGTTGAACCATATCCTGAATTTTATGGAACCATTTCATCTTTCTGCAAAGATATTGGGCAATTTATCTCAAGCTTGACACTAAATTTTTATCCTGGTTATGATGTGAGAAGTTATTATCGTAATTTTTCATCCGTCATGGATCAATTGAAAACATTGGCCGATAAGGAATTGAACAATGAACCGTTTTCAGATTCTGAGAACGAATGGCTTAAGAAGATGTTAAAGAAAACCTATGGGGATTGTGGTACGCCTCCTTACACTGGTTGGTTTTATGATTTGGTTTTAGATCGATATGCTTATAAGCCCGATAATTTTCTGACTGTTGATATTCATACTCAATCAGCTGATTCTACAGGTGCTTTGGTTGGTAAGGTGTTGCATACGGGCACTGGGGAAATCAACCTTGGAACTTTTTTAATTAAACCGGCTGGTAGCGATCAGTATGTTGCTTTTACCGGGCCTTTCATGTCGTATTACGAAAAAATAACGACCGGTTTTAACCGGTTAACCGATCAGGATTGGGAAGCATTGATTGAATCAAATCCACCAGCCCGGCCCGAATGGACCAATTCCTATCTGGTAAATAAATCGGGAGAAGTTTCCGAAGTAAAAATCGAACTGCCCTCTTCCTTTCTGGTTTCGGTTAATGATCTGTCTGTTCCGGGAGGCAGATTTACCATGCAATATTATCCGAATCCTGTTACTAATGAGTTAAATATCGAGAACAAAACTAAAACTGGTTTGAATTATCTTCTTTACGATGGTTTTGGTTCTTTGGTGAAAAGAGGAGCTGTTTCAACAAAAGGGAAAATTGATTTTTCTTCCTGTCCAAAGGGATTATATTTGCTGAAAGTTGATGCGAATGGGAGAAATTCTGTTTTCAAAATTTTGAAGGAATAGCAATATGATTGTAGCTCAGGAAAAACGAAAAACCAATATCGCCGAATATATCATTTACATGTGGCAGATCGAAGACATGATCCGCGCACTGAAGTTGGATATGGCGCGGGTCGAAGAAGTTCTGGTCAACCAGTATAAAGTAGATGATAAGCAGATTGCTGAAATAAAACAGTGGTATCAGAACCTGGTGCTCATGATGCAGAAAGAGCAGAAACAGCAATCGGGGCATTTGCAATTTCTGGTTAACCTGACCGAAGAATTAAACCGCTTTCATGTTCAGTTGATCGAGAAGAATATCGATCCGGAATATAGCCGTTTATATGCTGAAATTTTGCCCGATCTTGAGTTGATCCGTCAGAAGTCGGGATTAAACCATCACGATATCGAATTGGCACTCAATACGCTTTACCTGATTTTAATGCTGAAGGTCAAAAATCAGGAGGTGTCGGAAGGTACCCAAAGCGCAGTTTGGAAATTCGGAAACTTCTTGGGAAATCTGTCGGCGCTTTTTAAAGCATGGGAAGTCGGTGATCTTGAACTCGATGAAGAGTAAGTATCCAAAAATTACCAAAAATGAATTAGCATGAAGCGACGTTGCGAATGGGGCAATAGCTCAGAAATTTATCAGAAGTACCACGATGAAGAGTGGGGTGTTCCGGTGTATGATGATCTGAAATTATTTGAATTTCTGGTTCTTGAAAGTGCCCAGGCAGGGTTGAGCTGGATTACTATATTAAAACGCCGCGATGGTTACCGGAAGGCATTTGCAAATTATGATCCGGTGGAAGTTGCTAAATTCAATGAAAAGAAAATGGACGAACTGATGGCGGATCCTTCAATTATCCGTAACCGCAGGAAAATTGAGGCAACTGTTTCAAATGCAAAAGCTTTTGTCCAGGTTCAGAAGGAATTTGGAAGCTTCAGTAACTACATCTGGAATTTTGTGGGAGGAAAACCAATTGTGAACCATTATAAGGAGCTGTCTGAAATTCCGGCTCAAACCGAATTGTCGGTTCAGATCTCGAAAGATTTAAAAAAGCGTGGCTTCAGATTTCTGGGTCCAACCATTGTCTATTCACACATGCAGGCAACTGGTCTGGTCAACGATCATCTGGAATATTGCTTCCGTTATCATGAACTTATGATGTAAATCATATTCTTATGGCGTTGATTTTCGGTTTAAAATTTTATTTTTGGTTGGTTTAAAAATAGGAGAGATGAGAGAAAATTTTTTGGCTCTGGTTGTCATGCTGTTTCTTTGTGTGAATCTGAGCGCACAGGAAGATACTTTAAAGAACGAACCTGCTTATCGGTTTACCCCAATCATTGATTTACCGACTACACCCATAAAAGATCAGTATAAATCAGGTACTTGTTGGTCTTATTCCTCACTTTCATTTATCGAAACGGAAATGATCAGGATGGGACAGCCCCAAGTTGACCTTTCCGAAATGTTTGTGGTTTGGGAGAGCTATGCCGAAAAAGCCCGAAAATATGTCCGTATGCATGGAAAAACCAACTTTGGAGAAGGCGGAGCTTTCCACGATGCTATGTGGGTGTTGAAGAATTATGGAATGGTTCCCGATTCGGTATATAACGGGCTGGTAATCGGCGAGAAAAAACCGATTCACGGTGAGATGGATGAAGTCCTGAAAAATTTTCTGGATGGGGTTCTGAAAAATGAAAATAAAAAGTTAAGTCCGGTTTGGATGAATGCTTTCAAGGATATTTTGAACAGTTATCTGGGCGTAATTCCGGAAACATTCACCTACCGGGGTAAAAAGTATACGCCACAATCTTTCTCGTCGGAATACATGAAGATTAATCCCGATGATTATGTAGAGATTGGTTCCTATACGCATCATCCTTTTTATCAGAAGTTTATTTTAGAGGTGCCCGATAACTGGCTGTGGGACGAAATTTATAATGTTCCGATGGATGAACTGACCGAAATAATCGATCAGGCTCTGGCCAATGGTTATACTGTGGCCTGGGGTGCCGATGTCAGTGACCGTGGGTTTGCCACCAAGAAAAAAGGGGTGGCCGTTGTTCCTGAGGTTAATCTTACAGATATGAACGGTACTGAACTTTCCCGTTGGGAAAAAATGGACGAAAAAGAACAGGACGATGAACTCTATAAACTCGACAAACCAGGAAAAGAGAAAACGATCACCCAGGAGATGCGGCAGGCTGATTTTGACAATTATTCAACAACCGACGATCATGGAATGCACATTGTGGGGACTGCCAAAGATCAGAACGGAACAGTTTATTATAAAGTGAAAAATTCGTGGGGCGATTATAACGATTTTAATGGTTATTTTTATGCAAGTAAACCTTATGTGGCTTTGCGAACCATTGATATCATGATAAATAAGAATGCCATTCCAAAGAAAATAAAAAACAAACTAGGGATCGAATAAATTGGTTCCTCAATTCTGTGAGTTATGGAAATACACGATATTCCTGTATCCGTTGATGTAATCCGAAAGCGTTTTCCTTTCTTCGAAAAAGGATTAATTGAAGAGATTTCTTCAGTGGGCGAGTGGGTTACGGTTGAAGTCAACGATGAATTAATGTCGGAAGGAAAATATATCCGTAGTTTTCCCATTGTACTCGAAGGGTTGATCAGAGTTTGCCGTCGCGACGAAGAGGGGCGCGAGGTGCTGCTTTACTATTTGAATTCAGGTCAGGTGTGTGCCATGGCTCTTACCTGTTGTATGGGGCGAATGCAAAGCAATATTGGAGCTTATGCTGAAGAAGAAACAGAAATTGTGCGTGTTCCGGTCGATTATCTCGATCAATGGATGGTGAAATATACGACCTGGAAAGAGTTTGTAATGTATGCTTATCGCAGCCGTTTCGACGAATTACTGACGACCATCGATGGCATTGCTTTCCGGAAAATGGACGAACGTCTTGAAAAATTCTTTACCGACCGTTATAAAGCTACCGGTGAGACGGTCTATTATGGCACTCATCAGGAAATTGCCAATAGTCTTACCAGTTCCCGTGAAGTAATTTCCCGTTTGCTGAAGCAACTTGAAAAGAATGGCAAAATAATCATTGGCAGAAATAAAATCGACTTTTCTTCGCTTGTGTAACTTAAGTTACCAACTGCTCGCCTGTATCCTTTTTTCTTTGCATTGAAAACGTAACACAATGCAAAAATTCTTTATCAAATACAAAACACTCATCATCGGAATCGTTCTTGGAGCTCTTGCCGGTTTCCTTTACTGGAGGTTTGTAGGCTGCGCATCCGGAACCTGTCCAATTACTTCCCGGTGGTATAACACCATGATTTATGGCATGATCGTAGGGGCTTTGCTGGGAAGTCCTGTTCGCAAGAAAGAAGAAGTTAATCCAAAATAGAATGATATGATGAGAAAAATTACAAGTATGTTCCTTATCCTGTTGTTACTTGCCGGTTTGAATGGAATGGCCTACTGTTCGGAAAAAGCAACAAGTGAGAAAGTTTCGGGAACAGGGAAAAATAGTGAAATTAAACACGCTGATGATATGAGTACATTTAGTGAATTGATTCTTGGAAATCAACCTGTTTTAGTTGATTTTTATGCCGATTGGTGTGCCCCTTGCCGGATGATGGCTCCTATTTTAGAACAAGTTTCTGCCGATATGTCCGGGAAAGTGAAAATAGTAAAAGTAAACGTTGATAAAAACCAGAGTGCGGCTATGAAATACAATATCCGCAGTATCCCAACTCTCATTTTATTTCAAAATGGTGAAGTAAAATGGCAGGGAGTGGGGGTTATTCAAGCCGAACAGATTAAACAAATCGTTGCATCAAAAACGAATTGATCGGATATTGCATCATAAGTTGTTAATATGTATTATTATAGAAATGAATAGCATTTTAGTAAATAAAGATTATTGCCCTAAAAACCATCCGTGTCCGCTTGTAAGGATCTGCCCTGCTGGAGCAATTACACAACGTTCGGTTTATTCTGCTCCCGATGTAGACTATTCAAAGTGTACCAGTTGTGGGAAATGTACCCGTTATTGTGGCTATGGGGTTTTTAGTAAAATTGGCTCGTGATTTTAATCGAATAATTTATTGTTAGCCTTGGGAGATCGACTTCTGAGGCTTTTTTTATTATCGATGCAATAGGTTTCATAAAAAGTGAAGATGTTTTTTTGTCAAATAACAATTGTTCCTATCTTCGCGTCTGCCGGTTAATCGGGGAGTATTTGTTTTGAGATTAAACTTTTTCAGATGAAGACAAACGTATTATTGATCATTCTCTTATCACTGTTGGTATTGGTTTCAGGTTGCAAAGATAAATTCATTCAACGATATAATGCTGACAACAAGTTGTTTAATTACTCCGGGAGAATCGATAAAATTACTCCGGGCGAAGTTGTCTTGATAGGTTCTGCAGCATCGGTTACCATGCAGTTTACCGGTGATAGTTGTGTCGTATATCTGAAGAATAATACTCCGGAGAGGCGACAAAACTACTTTTCAATTGAAATTGACGGGGAAGATCTGGGGCGGACAAGAATTGAAGGTGATTCAATACTGGCCATTCCTGTAACAGTTGAACCGGAAAGAGATATTCATACACTTTCCATTTTTAAATCGACAGAGGCTGCTAACGGCAATATTATCTTTTGCGGGGTGTCGTGTCAGCTATTGGCCGAACAACCTGCATTGCCAGAAAAGAGCATCGAATTTATCGGAAATTCCATCACCTGCGGGATGGGAAACGACACACTGGATATTCCTTGCCATACCGATCAGTGGTACGATCAGCACAATGCCTACTGGGCTTATGGTTCTATTGTTGCGCGGGCTTTGCAAGTAAATTATATGCTGAGTTCGGTCTCGGGAATTGGTATTTACCGAAATTGGAATGTCGAAGATGGCCCAACCATGCCCCGGGTATATGAAAACCGTTACCTCAATACCGATGATTCTAAAAAATGGGACTTTTCTTCTTTTACTCCCGATGTAGTAAGTATCTGTTTGGGAACCAACGACCTTTCAGATGGCGACGGAATTCATGAACGTCATCCTTTCGATGCAGCCGTTTTTACTTCATCCTATATTCGATTTATTGAAACCATCTACAGTCATTATCCCGAAACGCAGGTCGCTTTGTTGACAAGCCCCATGGTAACAGGGGCAAAAGATTCATTGTTAGTGCATTGTGTAGCCGATGTAAAGCACCATTTTGACAAAACATCGCACAAGCCGATTGCCGTGTTCGAATTTGATGCCATTACTCCTCATGGCTGCGATTATCATCCGACGATTGAAGATCACATGGAAATGGCCGACCAACTGATTCCATTTTACCAGCAATTATTGGGCGAAGAAGATTAATTTGTCGAAGGAGTAGATTTTCTGCCGGTCTAATGTGATTCGTATTCAGGGTCGCCATCGCTTTCCCTGCCATGTGTCGCGTTCTTTCAGCCTTTTTTCGACCTTTGCCACAAATTCGTAATTTTTGAGCCCCCAGTTAGGTGCAATGAGAAGGTCTGCCGGTGATTCACTAACGAACCTTTCGATAATGATCGAAGGGCGGAGCAGTTCAATATAATCAATCACCAGTTCAATAAATTCGTTCACCGAATAAATATGAAATAGTTCCGGGTTTTTCAGGTATTCTTTGGCCATTAGGGTGTCGGCATGAATCTGAAGCTGGTGAATCTTAATGTTTTCGATGGGTAATTCGGAAATAGTGCGGGCCTGTTTCAGGATGGTTTCCCTCTCTTCACCCGGAAGCCCCAGGATTAAATGGGCGCAACGGTGTATTCCCCGTTCCGCCAGTTGCTCAATGGCCCGGGCTGATTCTTCGAAAGTGGTGCCCCGGTTTATTTGTTGGAGTGTCTGGTTTTCGCACGATTCAATGCCCAGCTCGACCATTACATAGTACGATTTCGAAAGCTCCTGAAAATAATCTAATATTTCATCGCTTAAGCAGTCGGGACGGGTAGCAACAACTAATCCAACTACTTTCGAATTTTCAAGGGCTTCTTCATACAGTTTGGAGAGAACCGATAATGGAGCATACGTATTGGTATATGCCTGAAAGTAAGCAAGAAATTTCATCGATTCGTATTTCTTCCCAAAAAAGAGGATCCCTTCTTCAACCTGTTTTTTCACACTGGTTTTCAGATCGCAGTACGAAGGTTTAAATGTTTTGTTGTTGCAATAAGTACAACCGCCAGTTCCTTTGGTGCCATCGCGGTTGGGACAGGTGAATCCTGCATCGACCGAAACTTTTTGTACTCTTTCATTAAAAAGCTTCCGAAAATGGGTTGAAAAATCGTTATATCGTTTGGGGTGTCCCCATCCGTATAAATTTGTTACTTTTGTCATGTCAGTAAAAGTAAGAAATGAAAACTTATTTTTAATTGTTCATATTTTTTTAATTGATTCATCCATCCACGATTTTGATTTCGGATGAAGTTTCATACTTTTAATGTGTTGTTACCATTTTTTTATGTTTACAGAGAAGGATATTAAACAAATAGAGGAACAGGGACTTACGGTAGAAGAACTAGAACTGCAACTCGGCTATTATCGACAAGGTTTTCCTTCAATTCCGCTTATTTCGCCAGCTATTCCGGATTATGGGATCAAGATTCTGACTGAGGAGGAAGAAACGAGGATGACTTTTGTTTTTGAAAATTCTCTTTCGATGGGATTAACCACTACAAAGTTCGTCCCAGCGTCGGGAGCTGCCAGTCGAATGTTTAAAAATTTGTTCACATTTCTTGAAAAGGCTACCGATGAAGAAACTGCCGATAAGCTTGCAGAAGAGGACGTTTTTTTGAATACCTTCTTTTCAAACATCTCAAAATTTGCTTTCTATAACCCGTTGAAAGGAATAACTTCAAACCCGGATAGTAAAATTGAACTGGTTAAGAAACTATTGCAGGAAGATGGTTTGGGATATGGTCAGAAACCCAAGGGACTGATTGCTTTCCACAAATATGGCGATACTACCCGTACGCCGATTGAAGAACACCTTGTTGAAGCCGCTTCTTATTGTGCTGGCTCCAACGGATTGGCAAAAATCCATTTTACGGTTTCTCCTGAACACCAGGATGGTTTTGAAAATCAGTTGAAAAAGGTTAAAAACGAATTTCAGAAACGTTTTGGTCTTCAGTTTAATATTACCTTTTCACACCAGCACCCATCGACCGATACCATCGCCGTCAATGCCAATAATGAACCATTTAGGGATGACGAAGGAAGATTGGTTTTTCGCCCGGGAGGTCATGGCGCCCTGATCGAAAATCTGAATGAGCTCGACTCAGAAGTGATTTTTATTAAAAATATTGATAACGTCGTTCCCGATCATCTGAAGGCAGAGACCAAACGTTATAAAAAAGTATTGGCAGGTTTACTGGTAACTGTGCGGAACAAGATTTATACTTATCTTGAAAAACTGGATAAGCCCAATGCTTCAGATAATGCCGATTTAATTAAATCGATTGAATCGTTTTTACGCAGGGAATTGTTCATTCAATTTGATAACAATTTTGCCAGCGTGGATGAGAAACTGGCTTTTTTCAGAAAGAAATTGAACCGTCCGCTTCGGGTTTGTGGAATGGTGAAAAATGATGGTGAGCCCGGAGGAGGTCCATTCCTGGCAGTGAATAGCGATACAACGATTTCACCTCAGATTGTTGAAAGAGCACAGATTGATGAGAACAATGAAAATCAGGTCGATCTGTTTAATCGGGCAACCCATTTCAATCCGGTAGACCTGATCTGCAGTATCAAGGATTACAAAGGGAACCAATTCGACTTGCTCCGGTACCGCGATCCTGAAACCGCTTTTATTTCTTCGAAAACTCAGAATGGAAAAGAACTCAGAGCACTTGAACTTCCAGGCCTCTGGAATGGAGCGATGGCTGATTGGAATACAATTTTCGTTGAGGTTCCGGCAATTACTTTTAACCCGGTGAAAACGGTCAACGATTTGTTGAGACCTCAGCATCAGTAATTTTTCGCTTACGTAATCCAATTATGAGTAGAGAAACAGATAACTTTCACGAAGATAACGAGATAATTGAAGCCCTGCAACGATATGAGGAGATGCTGGAAACGGGGGAGATGTATTATTTCGATGTTTATCAACTGGAACACATTGTCGACAATTATATTGAGATCGGAAAACTAATTCCGGCGTTAAGGGTCATCGACCTGGGGCTGAAGCAACATCCATCTTCCATCAATATTCTGGTTAAGAAGGCCGATGTCTTGGTAAACCTGGGAGAATCGGAGTCGGCGTTGGCATTGATCAATCATTTATTAACCATTGAAGAAACCAATCCAGATCTTCATTTGCTCAAGGGAACAGCTTATTTGGATTTGGGGAAACAGGAACAGGCTGAAGATTCATTTCGGGATTTCAAACGGTATTCTTTTGATGATAAGGTAGAAACGAATTACAGTATCGGCTCGGCTTATGAGCAATGTGGCGATTACAAAGGTGCGATCGATTATTTCCAAGAGGCGCATGAACTTGATCAGAAACACGAGGCCGTATTGTATGAACTGGCTTATTGCTACGAAAAAGTAGGTGAGGATTATAAATGTATTCAATACTATAACAAGTATCTCGATCTTGATCCATACTCCGATACGGCCTGGTTTAATATGGGCATTATCTATAACCGGCTAGGAAGTCCGCGTAAGGCTGTAGAGGCTTATGAGTTTGCCGTTACCATCAACGAGGATTTCCCAAATGCATGGTATAATCTGGGTAATACCTATATTCAGTGGAAGAAATTTGATAAGGCGATTTACGCGCTGACAAAATATCTCGAATTCGAGGATACCAACGATGAAATATACTGCATGATTGGCGATTGTTTGGTTCAACTGAAGAAATATAATCTGGCTTTTGATTTCTATCAGAAATCGTTGGTCTATAATAAAAATAATGATCGGGCATGGTTCGGTTCCGGGATCATCATGAAATTCAAAGCTGATTTTCATGCAGCCTATGGTTACTTTAAAAAAGCGGTTAAGCTGGATGAAAATAACAGTGATTACTGGTTTTTGCTGGCAAAAGTTTCTCAGAAGCTCGATCTTTTTGACGAAACAACCGAAGCATACCGCAATGCATGTGCCCTGGCTCCGGGCAGGTTGTACGGTTGGTTACGATATGCCGATTTGGTTTATCAAAAGGGTTTGCTTGTTCGGGCTATTGCTATTCTGGAGTCAGCACTGCAATATCATCCGTTGAATTCTTTGGTCCTCTACCGATTGGCTGCCTATAATTTACGGACATTGAATGAAAAAAATGCGGTTAAACATTTAAAAAAGGCCCTTTCAATCGATTACAACCATCATTTTTATCTGTTTGAATCTTATCCGGAAGCTCAGTTAAGCGATTCTGTAAAAAAACTGATTTTAAAATATAAAAAGATTAATTCCTGATTTACAGTTCTTTTTTTCAAAAATCGATTAAATAGTTTGATAATGAAAACGTATGGATTGATTGGATATCCCCTTGGACACTCTTTTTCTAAGAAATTCTTTACCGAAAAATTTGAGAAAGAAGGGCTGGTCGATTGCCGATATTTAAATTTCGAGATCGAATCAATTGATTTGTTCCCGTCAATTTTTGAAAAGAACCCCGATATCTGTGGGTTAAATTGTACGATTCCATATAAACAGCAGGTTATACCGTTTCTCGATGAAATTGATGAGGAAACGCAGGCGGTTGGAGCTGTAAATACCATAAAAATAATACGAACGGCCAATGGGGTTAAGCTGAAGGGCTTTAATACCGATATCATCGGTTTTGAACGTTCGCTGAAACCAATGCTTAGCGAGAAACATAAGAAGGCTCTGATATTGGGAACCGGAGGTGCATCCAAGGCAATAAAACATATTCTTACAAAGTTGAACATCGATTATCTCTCGGCTTCGATTGAAGAGCCCCTGAATGAGAGCGAAATAAGGTATTATCAGATCGACAAAGCAATGATCGGAGAGCGGTTGGTTATCATCAATGCGACTCCGCTTGGAACTTTCCCGAAAGTGGATAATTGTCCTTCGATTCCTTATGAATATCTTTCTTGCGATCATGTCCTTTTCGATTTGGTCTATAATCCTGAAATAACCCTCTTTATGAAAAGGGGCCTAGAAAAAGGTGCCCGTGTGAAGAATGGTTTGGAGATGCTCCATGGGCAAGCGTTAGCTTCATGGGAAATCTGGAATAGGTAAAGGGATAAAAAAACAGCAATTAACTTTTTAAAAGCTAACTGCTGTTGAATATGAAATGGAATTTATCAATTAGTTATAGGCTGATTCTCCGTGTTCATAAATGTCGAGACCTTCTTCTTCAACAATTGGTTCTACCCTTATGCCAGTTGTTTTATCGATGATTTTGAACAGGATGAAGGTTAATACCCCGCTATAAATCAATACAACAAGCACGGCAATTAATTGTATGCCCAATTGTTTCAGGTTTCCGGCAATGGCTCCACTATAAGCTGCTTGTACAGTAGGAACCGCAAATACACCTGTTAATATGGCGCCAACCATACCGCCCACGCCATGAACTCCAAAAGCATCAAGGGCATCGTCGTAGCCGAGTTTATGTTTTACAAAACTTACCGAAATGAAACATACCACCGAGACAATCACACCGATAGCTAAGGCACCACCAACACCAACAAAACCAGCAGCTGGTGTAATGGCAACCAGTCCGGCAACGGCACCTGTAGCAATACCTACAGTACTTGGGGTTCCATGGTAAAACCATTCAATTAATGCCCATGTTAAAGCGGCAGTTGCTGTAGCTAAATGAGTTACAAGAAAGGCATTGGCAGCCAAACCATCAGCAGCCAGGCCACTTCCGGCATTGAAACCAAACCACCCGAACCAAAGAAGACCAGCTCCCAAAACAACAAAAGGAATGTTGTGTGGAGTTGTTGGTGTCCCATTTACTCCGCGGCGCTTGCCGATCATTAAGGCTGTAACAAGAGCCGCGATACCGGCATTGATGTGTACAACCGTACCACCGGCAAAGTCGAGCGCGCCAAGTTTATATAACCAACCATCGGCTGACCACACCCAATGTGCTACCGGGTTGTAAACGATAAGAGACCAAAGCATGATGAAAATAAAGAATCCCTTGAATTTGATGCGTTCAGCAAATGCTCCAATGATAAGGGCCGGTGTAATGATGGCAAACATACATTGAAATAAAACAAAGACAATGTGAGGAATACGTTCTACCGATTGCGAAATGTAGTAGGGGCTCACATCATCTATTTTAATCCCTTTCAGAAAAGCCCAGTCAAACCCGCCGATGAACGGAGCGAGTGCACCGCTGGAAGAACTAAACGATAGACTATATCCAACGGCGATCCATTCAACCGTTACCGCTGCGGCAATGATAAAACATTGCATCAATATGTTCAGAATGTTTTTTCTGCGAACCAAGCCTCCGTAGAAGAATGCCAGTCCGGGTAATGTCATTAAGAAAACGAGTGCTGTTGCAACAATCATCCATGCTGTATTCCCTGAGTTGATTACCGGGACAGGTGTCGTTGCGTCTTGTGCCATGAGTGGAGTAATTCCTGCAAAAAGCATGAGGGCCGCACTCAATCCAATGTATTTTTTATATTTTGATTTCATAACATGTGACTTTTTGTGATTTGTAATTATTCTTCTTCTCCTTTGATGAAAAGTGATTGATCTCCTTCTTCTCCGGTGCGGATGCGGTATGCTGTTTCGATGCTTGAAACGAATATTTTCCCATCTCCAATTTCACCCGTGCGGGCTGATGCAATTAAGCAGTCAACGGTCTTCTTTACGTTTTTTTCCCGTACAATGATGGAAAGCATCGTGCGTTCGATCACACTGGTGTCGTAAACTCGTCCACGGTACACCCTTTCCTGTCTTGATTTCCCTTCGCCACGAACATCCCAGTAGGAAAAGAACTCAATACCAATTCCTTTTAAGGCTTTTTCAACCTCGTCGAATTTGGATTTTCTGATTATTGCTTCAATTTTTTTCATACTTATTTCTTTTTATAGTTGTTTGCCTGGAAATTAGAGTGATATCCCCACAACCATGTATATCTTTTTGTTGTCGGGGTTTACAATGATCTGTCCTGTAACGGGAATGGAGAATTTGTCGGTTACTTCAATTGTTTTTGATGCCTGGATACCAATGTTGCAAATGTTGAATTTATCATCCCCATTATCTTTGTTTAAGGTGTGCCATCCGTTTCCGGCACCAACAAATGCGCTAAATGATTTAAAAGCATAAGTTGCCTGAAAATATAGGTCACCCCCCATGCTGCCGGCTCCACCAGCCTGATTCAATATATAATTACCTGAAAGTGTAAGCCCTTTTAACGTGTAGCCTAAATTAACTTCGAAAGCATGACTGCCGGTAGTGTCTGAAAAATCGGTGAGATCACCTTCATAATAATAATCGGTGACACCCAGGCTCAATCCTATAGGCAGGGAGTAGGAGATGTACGGATCGGTTTCTTTATAGCCGGTCACATCATAGGATCCCCAGATTCCGGCAGTTAACCCTTCGGTTGTGTATTTCACGGATGGCTGAATACATGGGCCGCCAAATTTCGTGCCACGCCAAACATAACTACTATACAGATCAACTCCGGCTGTCAGTTGTGCCTTTGATTCACTTGCCATTGTTACTACGAATACAAGTGCAATGAGTAAAGTGTAAATTTTTTTCATAATTGTTCTTTTCTGGTTATACATCTATTCAATTTTTACTTCTAGCGAATAATTTCCTCATTCAAATTTTCGGCAGGATTATTTATCAATGAACCCCGGTTCAAAAATATGTTTTATCCGATTGGTTGCAAATTATTTTTTGGGTATGTTTAAAAAAAATACCATAAATTTAGATGAAACCCCCTTCTAAAAATGGGTATTAATTCAAAAAAACTATTAAAAAATTGAATTTTCAGACTTTTTTATGGGGTGTGTTTGAAAAATAACTTTTTTTAGAGGTCTAATTTGCTAAAAATCCTTTTTGAATGGATGAATTTGAAATTTGTGAATTATTTAGAACAAAAATCTTGTGTTAACATTTATTTAATATCATAATGATTAAATAATGACTATAAACACATCAAAATGTTTGTGTGGTCGCTTTCTTGATCTATTGGAGAGCCTTTGGGGGTTCTTTTTAGGAATGAAACCAGCGAGATGATTTTTTATTATTTGTACAGGTATATAATGGAAGGATATCTATCGGAAGAATTTGCCGTTTCCTAGATATACTTTCCTATCGATGGCGGTGAAACACGAAGGAATAAAAAAAGACTGTCCCCAAAATCTGGAAACAGTCTCTTCTTTCTTGAAATTTATGGTTTTTATGAATAGGCCCGGCCTTCTTTGCCCTCATAATAGAATATAAATGAATTGTTAACCACTTTATTTCCTCCCGGGGTAGGATAGTTGCCCGTAAAATACCAGTCGCCCAGATGTTCGGGGCAAGCTTTGTGTAAATTTTCAACCGTTTGGAAAACCATTTCAATCTCTGCTTCGCAATCGTCGGGTTTCAGCATCTCTGCCATTTTCTGAGATATTTCTTCATCTGAAAATGGCGCATAAATATCTGTCACATAGTTGATAATTTCTTCTTTGGGCAGATTTCGCTGATCGTAGCAACGCTGGTAGGTTTTTTCGATGATTTCATGCATTCCTCTTTCGTTCAATAATTCAATTGCCGCCTGAAAAGCTGCAAACTTATTGATGTCGGCCATGT
This sequence comes from Prolixibacteraceae bacterium, assembly GCA_035353695.1. Lineage (GTDB taxonomy): Bacteria > Bacteroidota > Bacteroidia > Bacteroidales > Prolixibacteraceae > CAYMTR01. The sequence goes on along the minus strand of DAOQAB010000003.1, from coordinate 40,322 downwards.
CGATTCCGTAGCAATCGGGGTATCTGATCTGTGGGGCAGAAGATACAATAATGATCTTTTTGGGATGCAAGCGGTCGAGGATTCGGATAATACTCTGCTTTAGTGTCGTTCCCCGCACAATGGAGTCATCGATAATGATCAACGTATCAACATGGTTTTTTACAATTCCGTAGGTAACATCGTATACGTGGGCAACCAAATCGTTTCGTCCGGAGTCATCGGTAATAAAGGTGCGGAGTTTGACATCTTTAATTGCAATTTTTTCAACCCTGGGTTCTACGGCAATAATCTTAGCAATTTTCTCTTCCGAAAGGTTCCCGTTCAGCGCTTTGATCTGTTCTTTTTTCCATTCGAGCAGATGTTCCCGGACTCCTTCCATCATTCCATAAAAGGCTGTTTCTGCAGTATTGGGAATGTATGAGAAAACCGTGTCGTCAAAATTATAATCTACTTTTTCGAGTAAGATGGTCGATAATAAACGTCCAAGTTGTTTTCGTTCGGTATAGATATCCCTGTCGCTACCGCGTGAAAAATAGATTCGTTCAAAAGAACACGAACGTTTTGTCTCTGGTACCCTGATTAAATCGTTGGAAATGGTTCCATCTTTTTTTACAATCAAGGCATGTCCTGGTTCCAGCTCGTTTACTTGGTAATGATGTACGTTCATCACGGTTTGTATGACCGGCCTTTCAGAAGCTACAACCACGATTTCATCATCGTAATAGTAGAAAGCAGGCCGGATTCCCCAGGGGTCGCGGGTGACAAAAACATCGCCATGTCCAACCATGCCAGCAATGGTATATCCGCCGTCAAAATCGCGGGTTGAGCGTTCCAATACTTTTTGTATGCTCAGCTCTTTCTCGATGGCCGGAGATATTTCTACATTAGATAACCCATCATTCTTGAATTTTCGGAACAGAAGCTGGTTCTCTTCATCGAGAAAGTGACCGATTTTTTCAAGAATGGTAATTGTATCGGTGTAAGCGCTGGGATGTTGGCCGAGGCTGATCAATTTGTTAAAGAGCTCGTCGGTATTGGTGAGATTGAAATTTCCTGCAAGAACCAGGTTTCTGGATTTCCAGTTGTTTTGTCGCATCACCGGATGCACAAACTCAATGGAATTGTGTCCAAAAGTCCCGTATCTCAAATGTCCCAGATAAGCTTCTCCTGCATAGGGAAGGTTTGTTTTCGCCCACGAAGCGTCGTGAAATTGCTCCGGATGTTTGTCGGCTTGTGTGGAAAATAAGCGAAAAATCCCATCAAAGATGTCTTTGATAGGATTTTCCTTAATTGAACGTGTGCGGATGAGGTACTCTTCGCCAGGGATGCTGTTTAGTTTTAAAGAAACCAGACCAGCGCCATCCTGACCACGATTGTGTTGTTTCTCCATGAGCAAATAGAGCTTATTCAGCCCATATTGCCAGGAGCCATATTTTTGTTTATAATAATCTAGTGGCTTCAGCAACCGTATCATTGCAATTCCACATTCGTGTCCAATATTCTCACTCATATATTAAATGAACTAACAATTGAAAAACATCAAATTGATCTTGAGGGAGGCAAAATACATCATTTTTTTTCAAAAAATCGTCATTCAACCCGATGTTTCTCTCTTAAATTAATGCTAGATTATTAATGCTGATAGATAGTTATTTATATCCTTTCTCGTGAACGTTTTTAACCGCACGGCCTGAGGGGTCGATCATGTTTTTAAATGCGGCATCCCATTCGAGTGCGATAGGGGTACTGCAGGCAACCGATGGCACCGATGGTACAGTAGTTGCTGCTGAATCGGACGGGAAAAGTTCGTGGAAAAGGCTGCGGTAAAAGTATTCCTCTTTGTTCATCGGAGGGTTAATTTTGAACCGTTCGGCAGAGGTTGCCATTTGCTCATCGCTAACACTCTTTGAGGTTAATTCACGAAGTGTATCGATCCAATTGTATCCAACACCATCTGAAAATTGTTCTTTCTGGCGCCATGTAACACTTTCGGGCAGAAAATCTTCAAAGGCTTTTCGCAGGATCCATTTTTCCATTTTCCCGTTTTTGGCCATTTTGTCTTCCGGATTTAACCTCATTGCTACATCCATAAATTCTTTGTCGAGAAATGGTACCCGGCCTTCGATGCCCCAGGCAGCCAACGATTTGTTGGCTCTCAGGCAATCATAAAGGTGCAGCTTGTCTAGTTTCCGAACGGTTTCTTTATGAAATTCTTCGGCATTAGGGGCTTTATGAAAGTAGAGATAGCCTCCAAAAACTTCATCGGCACCTTCGCCCGAGAGAACCATTTTTACTCCCATCGATTTGATGACACGGGCCATCAGATACATTGGGGTAGAGGCCCGTACGGTTGTTACATCATAGGTCTCGAGGTGGTATATCACATCGCGGATTGCATCAAGTCCTTCCTGAACGGTAAAATGAATTTCGTGATGAATCGTTCCGATGTGGTCGGCAACTTTTTTCGCAGCAGCTAAATCGGGAGATCCTTCTAATCCTACGGCAAACGAATGGAGCTGAGGCCACCAGGCATCCTGCATGTTGTTGCTTTCAATTCTTTTGGAAGCATATTTTTTGGCAACCGCAGAGATAATGGATGAATCGAGTCCACCGGAAAGTAAAACCCCGTAGGGAACGTCAGACATTAACTGGCGTTGCACGGCAGCTTCGAGTGCATCCCTCAATTCATCGATACTGCTAGTGTTGTTTTTTACGGCATCATATTCCATCCAATCCCGCTGGTACCACCGGGTCATTTTTTTGTCTTTGCTCGAAAGATAATGTCCTGGCAAGAATTCTTCAATTTTGATGCAATATCCTTCAAGTGCCTTAAGTTCAGATGCTACATAAAAATGGCCAAGGGCATCCCATCCCATATAAAGAGGGACAATTCCCATGTGATCCCTTGCAATAAGGTAGGTGTCGTTTTCAATGTCGTAAAGGGCAAAAGCAAAAATCCCATTTAGATCTTCCAGAAAATCGATCCCTTTGTCGCGGTATAACGCTAAAATTACTTCACAGTCGGAGTGAGTAAGAAACTCATATTGATCTTCATATTTTTTTCGGTAGATCTGATGATTGTATATTTCACCATTTACTGCAAGGGCTAGTTTCCCGTCTTTGCTGTAAAGGGGTTGCTGCCCTGATTGAGGGTCAACAATCGATAAGCGTTCGTGAGCTAAAATGGCTCTTTCGTTGCAAAATATCCCCGACCAATCGGGACCGCGATGGCGGATTCGTTTTGACATTTTTAACGCCTGAACGCGTAATTCTTCCTGATGGTCTTTTATATCGAAAATTCCTACTATTCCACACATAGATGTTGTTTTTTTGATGTGATTGATTGAATCATCATTCTTTTATTTAAGAAAGCTGTTAATTTTTTCGGCCACTTTTCGGCCAGAGTCGATTGCACGAACCACAAGGCTTGCTCCGGAAACGGTATCACCTGCAGCAAAAAATTTTGCTTTGCTGGATTGCATTTGAGCATCGACCTGTACGTTGCCGCGTTGGTCGAAATTCAGGCCCAGGTTGTTCAGCAGCCCTTCATGAACCGGATGGATGAATCCCAGTGCCAATAAAATTAAATCGGCTTTGATGGTTTCAACTTTCCCGGTACCATTCATTTTCCAGGCGCCGTTGTCGTCTTTTGACCAATCAACTTCTTCGATAACAACACCGGTCACTTTCCCGTTTTCACCCTGGACCGATTTCGTATTCAGGCTCCAGCGTCTTTCACAACCTTCGTGATGCGAACTGGATGTCTTCAGCACATTTGGATACATTGGCCATGGTGTATCAGGGTTTTTGCCAATGGGTGGCTTGGGTAACAATTCAATCTGAATGACATGCGTTGCACCCTGACGAATGGAAGTACCCACACAGTCGGAGCCGGTATCTCCGCCACCGATTACTAAAACCGATTTTCCTTTTGCAGAAATCAGTTCGTTTTCCGGGACTTTTTTATTGGCAACCAACTGATTTTGTTGATGAAGAAATTCCATGGCAAAATGAATACCGTCCAAATTTCGTCCCTCAACATTCAGATCGCGAGGTTCGCCGGAACCCATGGTTAAACAGATCGCATCAAATTCTTTTTGTATTTCATCGATTGAAATGTCCTTACCGATTTCGGCATTGGTTTTAAACACAATCCCTTCTTCTGAGAGAACATGTAATCTTCTGTCGATGATTAATTTGTTTAATTTGAAATCGGGAATGCCATACCGAAGCAAACCGCCGATGGCATCGTTTTTTTCAAATACCACCACACTGTGCCCTTTTTTGTTGAGTTGATCGGCACATGCCAAACCGGCAGGACCTGATCCAATAACAGCTACTTTTTTACCTGTACGGTTTTTGGGCGGTCTTGGTTTAATATAGCCCTCGGCGAAAGCGTGTTCTATTGCCGCAGCTTCATTTTCCCTGATGGTGACAGGTGCCTCAGCCAATGACAAAACACAACTCTTCTCACAAGGAGCAGGACAAATACGTCCGGTGAATTCAGGAAAGTTGTTGGTTGAGTGAAGGATGTCGATGGCTTCGTTCCATTTTCCTTTGTAGATCATATCCTGCCATTCGGGCATTTTATTTCCCAGCGGACAAGCCCAATGGCAAAAAGCCACTCCACAATCCATGCAACGCGATGCTTGCAATATTCGGTCGTTGGTGTTCAGTGTTTGTTCTACCTCACCATAATCTGAAACTCTATCGAGTACCGGGCGATAACCGGCTTCTTTTCTTTCGATTGTTAAAAATGCTTTTGGATTACCCATAATTGTAATTTTTAAGATTGAAATAATTAATTCAGAAGATTTTAATAATCATATTCTACCTGTGCAATCTTCTTTTTAATAGCTTCCATTTTTTCGTCCTGGAGCACTTTCTTGTACTCAATTGGCATTACTTTGATGAATTTTTCAATGTAAGTATCCCAATTGTCGAGTATTTTCTTTGCTATCGGACTGGAAGTATAACGATAATGGGCTGAAATTAATCCCTGTAGCTCATGGGCATCGGCACTATCTTCGATCAGCGACAATTCAACCATTTCCATGTTACAGAAGTAGTCGAAGTTTTCGTTTTCATTCAATACATAGGCAATACCTCCACTCATACCTGCGGCAAAGTTGCGTCCTACTTCACCCAAAACAACGGTACGTCCGCCGGTCATGTATTCGCAACAGTGGTCGCCTGCACCTTCAACAACGGCAATGGCACCGCTGTTTCTTACGCAGAAACGTTCGCCAACAATTCCGTTGATAAATACTTCGCCGGTGGTGGCACCATAAAGCATTGTATTTCCGCAGATGATGTTCTTTTCGGGTGCAAAAGTCGATCCTTTTGGAGGCACCACAATAATTTTTCCTCCGGAAAGTCCTTTGCCAAGATAGTCGTTTGCTTCTCCTTCCAATGTGAATGTGACACCTTTGGCCAAAAATGCACCGAAACTTTGTCCTGCGGACCCGGTAAATTTGCATCGAATGGTATCATTGGGCAATCCATCGTTTCCATACCGTTTGGCAATTTCGCCTGAAAGCATCGCTCCAACGGTGCGGTCGGTGTTGCAAATGGTACGGGTCAGTTCGGTTGGAACCTGAAGCTCAATGGCTGGCATAGTGGCTTTAATCAGGTCGCGATCCTGCACCGATTCGATTTTGTGTTCCTGCTGTTTTACCTGTCTGATTGCATATTCAGAAGCTTCTGCTGGGATTGTCAGTAACTTCGACAGATTTACCTTTTTTGTTTTTTCGTTGGCCTCCGAAGGGACAAATTCAATCAGGTCGGTATGGCCAATAATGTCGTCGAGTTTTGTAAATCCCATTTCGGCAAGGTGTTCCCTTACTTCTTCGGCTAAAAAGTTGAAGAAGTTGACTAAGTATTCGTATCTGCCGACAAAGCGTTCCCGGAGTTTTTCATCTTGTGTGGCAACTCCAACCGGGCAAGTGTTCATGTGGCATTTGCGCATCATGACACACCCAAGAACGATCAGGGCGCTGGTGGCGAAACCAAATTCTTCAGCTCCCAGTAATGCGGCATGGATGATATCTTTACCCGTTTTTAACTGTCCATCGGTTTGCAAACGAACCTGACCTCTCAGGTTGTTCATCACCAGGGTTTGTTGAGTCTCGGCCAAGCCTAATTCCAGTGGTAATCCGGCATATTTGATTGAGCTTGAGGGGCTTGCTCCGGTACCACCTTCACAGCCACTGATCAGGATCATATCGGCTTTTGCTTTGGCTACTCCTGCAGCAATGGTTCCCACGCCACTTTCTGAAACAAGTTTCACACTTACACGGGCACTTGGATTCACGTTTTTCAAATCGAAGATCAGCTGGGCAAGGTCTTCAATCGAATAGATGTCGTGATGGGGTGGTGGCGATATCAATGAAATTCCCGGTATCGAGTGGCGGGTTTTTGCAATGATTTTATCTACTTTATAACCGGGTAATTGCCCGCCTTCTCCGGGTTTTGCACCCTGAGCGATTTTAATTTGCAATTCGTCGGCATTCACAAGGTATTCGGTGGTTACCCCAAAGCGGCCTGAAGCGACTTGTTTGATAGCGCTGCGCCGGTTCAACCCATCTTCTCCGATTTTGAAACGGGCAGGGTCTTCTCCTCCTTCGCCGGTATTGCTTTTTCCACCAATGATATTCATTGCAATTGCCATTGCTTCGTGGGCTTCGCGACTGATTGACCCATACGACATGGCCCCGGTGACAAACCTTTTCGTAATTTCAGATGCAGGTTCAACCTGATCGATTGGTATTGATTTGCCTTTTTTATATTTCATGAAATCGCGCAGAAATACAGGCTCGGGTTTCGTATCAACAAGGTGGGTGTATTCTTTGAATTTTTTGTAACTACCTAGGCGCGTTGCCAGCTGAAGGGTTGAGATTGTTTCGGGATTCCAGGCGTGGTATTCGCCATCCCTGCGATAGGTGTATATCCCTTTGTTTGGAAGCAATTCATTGTTCGAATAGACATCCGAATAGACGCTTTGGTGAATGGCAATTGCTTCTTTTGCAATGTCGTTCAGGTCAACTCCTTCGATGCGGGATGTAGTGCCGGTGAAGTATTTGTTCAATATTTTTGAATTGATTCCAACCGCTTCAAAAATTTGGGCTCCACGATAACTCATTATGGTTGAGATTCCCATTTTGGAGAGGACCTTCAACAATCCTTTGTTGATCGATTTGATGTAGTTTTTTTCTGCGGTATGGAAATCCAGTTGAAGATCGTGCTTCTTTACCAGATCGTTTAATAGTGCGAACGACAGGTAGGGATTTACGGCAGTAGCTCCGTAACCGAAAAGCAGCGCAAAATGCATCACTTCACGTGGTTCGGCCGTTTCGACGACCACCGCAATCTGCATTCTCTTTCTTTTATCAATCAGGTAATGGTGAACGGCGGAAACTGCAAGTAACGACGGTATGGGAACATGGTTTTCATCCACTCCGCGGTCACTTAATATGATATAATGGTATTCATCGTTGACTGCTTGCTCGGCTTTTTGGCATAACTCATCAACCGCTTTCTCCAATGCCGATGGGCCTTCTTTCGGGTCAAAAAGCATGGGAAGAGTAATCGCTTTGAAGCCCTTGTACCGAAGGTTCTTTAAAATGTCGAACTGGGTGTTTGTTAAAATGGGGCTTTCCAGCTTAACCATTTTGCACAACTCGGGCGAAGGTTCAAGAAGGTTGCCTTGCTGAGCACCAATGTAAAGGTTGAGCGACATAACCAGTTCTTCGCGGATTGGGTCAATTGGTGGGTTTGTTACCTGTGCAAACAACTGCCTGAAATAGTAAAACAACAGTTGAGGCTTGCTTGAAAGCACGGCCAGTGGGGTGTCGTTACCCATTGACGAAATCGGTTCTTTCCCTTCAACAGCCATCGGGATGATTAGCCGTTCGATATCTTCTTTTCCATAGTTAAAAATGCGCAACTGTTTGTCGAGGTTGTCGATATCGAATTTAATGTTACGGCCCGAAGAGATATCATTTAAACTGATCCGGTTTTTGCTCAGCCATTCTTTGTAAGGCAATGCTTTGGCCAGTGTGTCTTTTAATTCGGCATCGTAATGAACTTTTCCCTCTTCGGTGTCAATCATCAGCATTTTGCCGGGTTTCAACCGGCCTTTTTCTTTGATGCGGGAAGCTTCAATTGGAATTACGCCAACTTCGGAAGCAACTACGATCATATCGTCTTTGGTAATGAGGTAGCGTGCCGGACGTAAACCGTTGCGGTCGAGTAATCCTCCGGCATAACGGCCGTCGGAAAAGATAAGGGTTGCCGGGCCATCCCATGGTTCCATTAAAATACTGTGATATTCATAAAATGCTTTTAAATCTTCTGAAATGGGGTTTTTATCATTCCAGCTTTCCGGAATCATCATTGCCAGTGCGTGTGGTAAACTTTTGCCCGACATGACAAGAAATTCAAGAATATTGTCGAGCGAAGCACTGTCGCTCATCCCGGGCTGCACCAACGGCAAAATGTCGGTTATGTCACCCAGAAGTTCTGTTTTTAAAATACTTTCACGTGCTTCAATCCAGAAGCGGTTGCCGCGAATGGTGTTGATTTCTCCGTTATGGCCCAAAAGCCGGAAAGGCTGAGCCAGGTCCCATGTGGGGAAGGTGTTGGTACTGAAACGTGAGTGTACCAATGCCAGTCCACTGGTAAAATAGGGGTTGGTGAGATCGGGATAATACTCCCTTAACTGAAGGGATGTTAACATTCCCTTATAGATGATACGCCTTGTGGAAAGGCTTACAATGTAAAAACTTCTCTTTTGTTTTAATGAAGATTGTAAAATGGATCTTTCAATTTTTTTACGGATAATGTAAAGCTTCCGTTCCAATTCATCCTGGTTGGAGCATCCGGTAATGAATAGTTGTTTGATTTGTGGTTCGTTTGATCTTGCAACTTCTCCGAGTGCATCACTATTTACCGGGACATCACGAATCGAAAGTAAGCTTAATCCTTCTTTTTCAATTGTTTCCTTGATGAGTTGAAGGCAAAGTTTGTACTCTATTTCTTCTTTTGGGAAGAAAAACAACCCGGTACCGTATTTTCCTTTTTCTGGGACTGGAATACCTTGAAGCAAGATAAACTCATGCGGAATCTGGAGCAAAATACCAGCACCGTCCCCTGTTTTTACATCGGCACCTTCCGCCCCGCGGTGTACCATGTTTTCAAGAACCTGCAAGCCCTTCTCAACTATTTCGTGGGTTTTGCTTCCGTTGATGTTGGCCAATAATCCTACGCCACAAGCATCGTGTTCAAATTCTGGAGAGTATAGACCTTGACCATCACTAATTTCTTTTTCCATTTCAATATTCATTTTAAAAAAAAACTTTCAACCGTTAAAAAGTATTGACAAAAGTAGCAGTCAATGTAACTGCTACTTTTGTATTGAAAAAACACATCCTATCTAATAAATAATAACTCTCTGTACTTTGGCAACGTCCACATTTCATTGTCGACTATCAGTTCAAGTTTGTCAATATGGTATCGAATGGTTTCAAAATAGGGTAATACATTGCTTTGGTAAGCGATTGCCTTTTCCTGTTCGCCTTCAATCTTGTTGGCAATTTTCCGGGCTTCAACCATTTGATCAACACTCGATTTAATAATGCTTACATGTTCTGCAATCTCCTCAATAATCTCACGGTCCATTGCTGACAATACCTTTTCCTTGTCGGCATCGTAAACCGATTTAATTTTGAATACATTATCTAACAACATCGACTGGTATTTTGTTGCAATAGGAATAATGTGGTTGATTGCTAAATCGCCCAAAACCCTTGATTCGATCTGTATTTTCTTGGTATAGGTTTCCCATTTAACTTCGTTGCGGGCATGTAGCTCTTTTTCAGTGAAAACGCTCAAATCGGTAAACATTTTGACTGATTCTTTTGAAGTATAGGCTTCAAAGATGTATGGGACACGGGTTTCACAGTCCAGCCCACGTTTCTTTGCTTCTTCTTTCCATTCATCACTGTAACCGTTGCCATCGAAACGAATTGCTTTGGATGCTTTAATATAGGATTTGATTACATCGAAGATTGCTTTTTCCCTGGTCGATCCGGCAGCGATTTTGGCATCAACCTCTGCTTTAAATTCAATCAACTGTGCAGCAACAGCGGAATTCAATACCGTCATTGCGGACGAACAGTTAGCTGACGAACCTACAGCACGGAATTCGAAGCGGTTTCCGGTGAAAGCAAAAGGTGATGTTCTGTTCCGGTCGGTATTGTCGAGGAATACTTCCGGGATATGGGCAATGCCCAGGCTCAACTTCTTCTTGTCGTCAACCACAATCGCCTCCTCACTCGAGCTGTTCTCCAGTTTATCCAAAATAGAGGTCAGCTGGCTGCCTAGGAAAGCGGAAATAATGGCTGGAGGTGCTTCGTTGGCTCCCAAACGGTGAGCGTTCTGTGCCGTCATGATCGACGCTTTCAATAGTGCATTATTTTTATATACGGCCATTAAGATGTTGGCCAAAAAGGTGACAAACTGGAGATTCTCTTCAGGAGTTTTACCCGGCGTTAACAGTCCAACACCGGTGTCGGTTCCCAATGACCAGTTGTTATGTTTTCCTGAACCGTTGATGCCAGCAAATGGTTTTTCATGCAGAAGCAGACGGAACCCATGACGGCGGGCTACTCGTTTCATGATCGACATGATCAGCAGGTTCTGGTCAACAGCCAGGTTGCATTCTCCAAAGATTGGAGCCAATTCGAATTGGTTTGGAGCAACCTCGTTGTGACGGGTTTTTAACGGAATACCATATTTATATCCTTCAAATTCGAGATCTTTCATATAGGCGGCAACACGGCTGGGAACTGCGCCAAAATAATGGTCTTCCAGCTGCTGGTTTTTTGCTGATTCGTGCCCCATTAAGGTGCGTCCGGTTAATAGCAGGTCGGGACGTGCTGCATATAAACCTTCGTCAACCAGAAAATATTCCTGTTCCCAGCCAAGATAGGCAATTACTTTCTTTACATTGGGATCGAACATCTGGCAAACGGCTGTTGCCGCTTTATCGACGGCCGAAAGGGCTTTCAAAAGAGGCGCTTTCAGGTCGAGAGCTTCGCCGGTATAGGAAACGAATATGGTTGGTATACAGAGTGTATCGTCAACAACAAATGCAGGAGAAGATGGATCCCATGCCGTATAGCCGCGGGCTTCAAACGTGCTGCGAATTCCCCCGCTAGGGAAGGACGAAGCATCGGGTTCCTGCTGTGCCAACAATTTTCCGGAGAAATCTTCGATAATTGCTTCTCCCGGAGCTCCTTTATAATCGATAAATGAATCGTGCTTTTCGGCGGTGCCATCGGTTAATGGCTGAAACCAGTGTGTATAGTGGGTAGCGCCCAATTCCATCGCCCACATTTTCATTCCTGCAGCTACATCATCGGCAATTTTGCGATCGAGTGTAATTCCCTTTTCAATAGCATTATCCAATGCCTTCATTACATCTTTTGAAAGATATTTTGACATGGTTGAGTGGGTAAACACGAACTTTCCGTAATAATCGGATGTGAACCTGGAAGGTGCTGATACCGGAAGTGCTTTTTTCTTAAAAGCATCTTCTACTACTTTAAAACGAAGTGTTGACATAATTTCTTTTTGAATAGGTTTCTACTACTTTTCTTTTATTTTATCCTATCGATAATGACTTTGTGATAACTTTGAGTTGCTAATATAGACTTTTTGTTTTTTAAGTTTGAATAATGCAATCAAAATGTCACAAAAAGATCAAATATTAACTTCTGGTTAAGAAAAAGACAGAAAAAATCGAAATTGAACGACATTTTGAATAGATAGAGTCGTTTTTTGGTGAAAAAAAAGAAAAAGATCGAATTTTTCTCGATCTTTTTTCTTTTCATTCAAAAAGCAAATATTTATTTTTATAAAAGGTAGTTTGCTGTTAATGCCATTCAAGGAATGATATTAGGCGATGGAATCCTGGTGTTCTTCAATAAACTTTTTTAGCGGAACAGCCAGTTTCTGCGGGTTTTTATTTACCCAGTCAATCACAGCATCGTACTGTTTTTCCTGATCGTCAAAATTCAGGATGTTAAAGTTTTTTTCCATTTCGGGTATGCACACAAATAGGTTGTTTGCCATTGGTTTGCTGTTGAATGTCCATTCGTCCAGCCTTTTCAGGAACTTCATAAAGGTGTTCATCGAAATGTTTTCCAATTGGTTGGCCAGTTCAATTACCTTGTTATCCATCTTGTTATCCTGCAGGAATCCAAGGATTTGCTCTTCTTCTGTTTCAGCAGTTTGCCTCATCGGACTGATAATATACAGTGTGTCGAACGGACCATTCTGTTTTACGTATTCGCCAAGGTAGTTTTCGAACTTTTTGAAGGTTCCGCCGGTACCTCCGTCGGCATATTTCCCGTCAGGAAAGTCGATGGTATGGCCTGCAATGGGATGTATCTCCTGCGACGGGAACAAAACCGGAATGGCTGTGGAACTCATAAACAGATCGGTTGGGTTCATGTAATACTGACCGTCATTCCGACTGCAAGCCCACAGGGTTTCGAGCCTGCGCCACGAAAAGGTGAGGATATAGGAGAGAAAGGCAAGGTCGCCAACCTTCTGGCAATTCATCGTGTCGAGAAATTTTTGGATGGTTGCCCGAAGGGGAGAGGTGTCGAAGGGGATGCCCGTGATTTTGTAAACGTCCTTGTTTCGTAACGGAAACAAAACCTGCTGTTTGTAATAAGCATCCCAGTCGAGCATGCTGCCGTTGCTAAAGCAGGCGTTGATAGCTGCGACATTCAGTGAGCCGGAACTGAAGCCCGAGATCAACGTGTCGTCCTGCGATACCGTTAACGGTAATTCTTTTGATGGATCGGTTGTTGCCCTGAGCCTGTCGAACAGGGCTACTTCCTGCGAAATTCGCGCTGCCGCCCCGGTAAGGAGCACGGCTTTGGTGAGAGGTTGTGACATAGAATTTAGGTTTTAAGTTATTATACTCTAAATCTAACAAAAATCTGTATCATAATAGAGGTAATAAATGTGCTTTAAAATCAACAATTGTATTACCCTCAAAGAAGGCTGTTCCGGGGCAGGTTTTGGTATTGCCGGAACCTTCGGTTTGAATGCGTTTACCCGTTGTTAAATCGTACCAATGATGATAAACCACCGATTGATCGCTGGCCACCAGTTTGAATCTTTGCAGTAAGGCTTTATTTATGGCTATGATACATTGTTTGTGGGCATCAGCCATAACATCTTTGCCTTTATCGAAATTACCCACATGTTCAATGCAGACGCCATAGCTGTTGGCCCCTTTAATACCTGCCGGAGCAATGTTAATATCGCGGCATACCATAACTTTTCCATCTGGGAAGGTGGTAAAGTTTTGGGCAATTTGCGAGAAACCCCGCTCGATATGCGCCTTTTCCATACTTTGGCATAGTGCAAAATGGTTATCGCCCTTGAAATCTCTATAGGCTGGAATATAAGTGTGATGCTGCTGCACCAGATTTATTTTACGGATAATTTGCTGAATGTTTAACCACTCTGTAAATTCGGCGGTGGTTTCGATAAGAATAAATTTTCCTAAAGCTTTCATTTCGAATTCAGTTTAATTACTTAGAAATTCCTTACTCATATAAAGTTTATATGATCAGCCACAACCATTCAGTTCGATTTCATTTTTTTCTAATTGCCCATTTATCAATGACTCATCTTTATCATAGATTTTTGTATTTCGATCAATCATATCATCAACCATGAAAAATGTAATTGCAGCTTTACCTAAATCGAATAAAGCAGAAGGAATTGTGGATGGATTTCCTAATGCAGTTATTATTTCTAAAATTAACTGAATCCAATTAACATTTGGCTTTTGAGGATTTTCATCAAATGATGAATTTTTTAGTTTCTCATAATGGTCACCCCCATCTTTCTCATAGATTACAGTAGATACAGTTATTAATGCATTTACAATTTCTGTATCAAAAACAAACTCAAAATCTCTGGTATTGTTACTTTCAAAAACTGGTTCAAAAACAGAACCATCTGTTATCTTATAATTAATGTTTGTAAGAGCCTTGATTGCTTTAGTATTTGCAGGATTATTTTTATCTGTGCAGGTAACAAAGAATGCCAGATAAATCTCATCTTTACCTATTCCAAATGTATCTTTAATACACTTTATTTTTTCCAAATTTATTTTAAGTTTCATAATTATATATATTTATTTCCCTACTCCCTTTTTACGGCGTTTCGGGAGCCTCCGTCATGTTTTTTACCTAAAAAGGCTTAAGGTTATACTTGATTTACTTTAGCTTCACTTTTCATGAATTCGTCGTTCGAGTTGGTTAGTACATTTTTAATCAGATAACCTAATACAGCTGCAATAGCTGAAAAGACCACCGGTTTAAGCGATTCCCACGTAAGTAGTGTGCCGGTTTGCAGCAGTTGGTAAATACCCGTTAATAGGGCTGTAATGAATGTGAGGATAAGGGCTTTGATAATATCCTTTACATTAAGTTTTAGAAAATTAGATTTCATTAGATTCGTGTTTATAAATTTCCCTACTCACTTCAGGCTTTTCGGGTTACTCCTTTTTTTCAAAAAGCCACAACAACTGAATTGAGTTGATACGGCTTCACCTTTTAGAATGCTGGATTTACCTTGGTTTTTCTTACCCGTTCTTTGATTTCCTCATCGGGCTCGAAGAGAATGTAAATGTCCTTGATCAGACTGGCGGTTACCTCCTCTTTGGTGGCAACTCCTTCGCTCGAAAACGATAGGCGGAAGGTGCCAAAACCGTCAAGTTTCACACTGTCGCCCTCCATCAGCCATTTGGGCATCTGTTCATTGAGGTTTGCAATGACGTTTTGCACGTCACCTGCCGAAAGAGATGATACATCGGCAAGATCCTGGCTAAAGTCTTTTAAGGTTCTTTTGCCCGTAAGTTTCGAAGAAGCATACCATTTCTTTGCTTTGGTTTGCGGATTGGGCCGTTCAACGGCGTTAAACTGTAAAGCCATGATAAATTTTTTTTACGATTTATAATTTCCTGCTGCACGAAGAGTGGTGGCTCTTTTTCCCGACCATTTTTTGGTTCAGTATCTCTGCTTTTGTAATTCCGTATTTACGATTTTATAAATACGGAACTTCATCGTTGTAATTCCGTACTTATAGCGTTGTAAATACGGAATTATAGAATGAAAGTGAATGAATCAAAAAACTTATAATCAGATACCAAATTATTACCAATTTTTTTATAACACAATACAACAAAAGTTGTAATTTAATGTTTTAATTCTAAGAGATATGGCAAGTAAACAATCATCACCCGATTTGTCCGAGATAAAACAAAAAGTTGTTTTCTATGAACGAGTGCTGAACAGCATTCCAGCCATTATTTACATAAATACTTTTACTGAATGTGGTAACCCGGCCTCATTGTCGAATGTGTGGAGTAATCATTATGCCTGTAATTTTATTGGCTATACACAGACTGAAATTGATACGTTGGGGTTCAATTTTTTTGTCTCAGTCCTGCATCCTGAAGATCTTGAGATTATCAAAAATCCGGTGATGTTTCAACCAAATTCTCTTGGCGAAAAATCCTATACTTTTCTTCAACGGCTCAAACCCCGCGGAACTGATCACTATAGATGGATGTATGGAAGCGGGGTCGTCCTCGAATTGTTCGATAATCAACAACCCAAGACTTCCCTGAATGTGGCGCTGGAGATTACCGATCAGATGGCTACCGAAAACCAACTGGTCATGGCCCTTCAGGAGATAAACCGGTTGAAAAATGAGATTCGCTGCAAATCGCTTACCCCGCGCGAAAAAGAGATCGTGAAACAGATCGTTTTGGGGTTTACCGATAAAGAAATTTCACAAAAGCTCCACATTAGCGTGGCCACCGCTAAAACCCACCGTAACCGGGTGATCCGTAAGCTGGGCTTTCATAACAGTGCTGCGCTTGCTGCTTTTGCAGCCGAATGTGGGTTGAAATAATTCTCAATACCATTTGGGGAATTGGATCGTCGTTTTTCCTGAATTTTTGGGTTGAAATATTTTTGGTTTGGTTTTTGCAACGGCCCATTTTATAAATGGTCTTTGAAAATAAACTACAAAATCTTGAAGAAATGAAAACGAAACTTTTTTATCTGTTGATGGCGATGTTTTTCGCTGTTGGCAACCTGAAAGCCGACGACCGGGTTGTTGTAAGGGCTTCAGAATCCGATATCAGCGATAATCTCAATCTTGAAGCCGTCGCTTCCTTGTTTGGCGAATCGGATAATTTGGTCGATTTTGAACGGAAACTGAATGATCCTAAAAATGAAATATCGAACCTCGATCTGAACGAGGATGGTTACATCGATTATCTCCGGGTGATTGAAGTCGAGAATCATGGAGATCACCTGATTGTTATTCAGGCCGTCTTAGGTGATGACCTGTTTCAGGATGTGGCAACTATTGAGATGGAACGCGTTGAAAATAGCCACTATTCGGTTTATATTATCGGAAATGAATTTATTTATGGTGAAAATTTTATCATCGAGCCGGTTTATTTCCACCGTCCCTCGATTTGTGACTATCTGTTCGGGCCGCTTTACCAACCCTGGCGTTCTCCTTATTACTGGGGCTATTATCCCGACTATTATGTGTACCGCAAGCCTTATCCTGCTTATCGGTACTGGCATCGTGTAAACCGGCATATCAATTCGCACAACCATTACCGGTACCACGATTCGTATGCCCACCACTTTCCACCTGTTATTCACAATGAATACCAGCGTAATGACTATGGGAAGCATCATCCCGATCGATCATTTGAAAAGCGGAATAGTGGCTATAAGAATGTACGGGAGTTGAACCAAAACCGACGATCGGCCGATTCCTATTCTTCACGGCCCAGGAGTGTTGAACGGTCGGTTCCGAACAAGGAATATCGGCGGAAAGAGTCGGGTAATTATGGTGAAAACAGAAGAAGTGGTTCTTCTTCGCCGAATAATGGACAAGTGCGTCAACCAAAAGAACAGCGGGATGAAATGAAACCATCTCAGAGAAACGCTGACGGAGCTGGAAAATCGGATTATCGGAGAGAAGAACCGGCACAAAAGGAAAAATCGGTTGCAGAGCCATCCCATAAAATGAAAAGTGTAGAGCGTTCGGTTTCAAACGGCAACAATCAGCCTAAGCGATCGGGAGAGGTTAAATCCAAGTCGAATAATAAAACGGAATCGGCACAACCCCGGCGATCGGAATCAAAATCAGAAGGGAAAAAGAAGGAATCGAAAAAAGTGGAGAAATCAAATGATTCAAAAGCCGAGAAGAGTGACGGAAACGGGCGAAGGTAATTTTTCAATTGTTTTATAAAAAAGAGACAGGATGCCAGAAATGCTTCCTGTCTCTTTTTTTGATTTAGTTATAGATTCTTATTCTTCAATTTCAGCATGATATTCCTGCAGTGATTTCACGATATACTGCCTTCCCTGACGATCTTTGATTCCTTTGGAAGAGGCTAGTGCAGCCGAGGTCGTTGTAATGTAAGGAATCTTGAATTTGATAGCTGTTTTCCGGATATACGAGTCGTCGTACTCACTCTGTTTGCCAGCAGGTGTGTTAATTACCAGTTGAATTTCACCGTTTTTAATGGCATCGACAATATTGGGACGGCCTTCGTGTACCTTCAATATTTTCTCGGCCATGATGCCGTTTTCCTCCAGAAACTTTTGAGTTCCGCCGGTGGCTTTGATCTTGAAATTCATCTTGACAAAGTTTCTTGCGGTCTCCAAAATTTTGTCTTTGTCGCGATCGGCAATTGTTATTAAAGCCGTTCCATTGATGGGTAGTGGTACCTGGGTTGCTTCCTGCGATTTGAAAAAAGCCATTCCGTAAGAAGAAGCCATTCCAAGCACTTCGCCGGTTGAACGCATTTCAGGACCTAGCAATGGATCTACGTTTGGGAACATATTGAACGGGAAGACCGCTTCTTTTACCCCATAATGTTTGAATTTTTTTGGTTTCAGGTTGAAATCCGAAAGTTTCTTACCAAGCAGGATCTGGGTGGCAATGTTCGCCATCGAAACATCGCAAACTTTCGATACCAGAGGTACGGTACGCGATGCCCGCGGATTGGCTTCGAGAATGTAAACCACGTCCTCGTAAATGGCATATTGGATGTTCATTAAACCAATCACCTTCATTTCGATGGCAATGCGGCGGGTATAGTCCTTGATGGTTTCGATATGTTTTTCGGAAAGGATTACCGGAGGAATAACACAGGCCGAGTCGCCGGAGTGGATTCCTGCATATTCAATATGTTGCATTACGACCGGGACAAACGCATCGGTTCCGTCGGCAATCGCGTCGGCTTCGGTTTCGATGGCATCTTCGAGGAATTTGTCGATCAGCAAGGGGCGGTCGGGCGAAACGCCTACAGCAGTTGCTACATATTGTGCCAGCATCTCCTCGTCGTTTACGATACGCATGGCCCTGCCTCCCAATACATACGATGGACGAACCATTAGCGGGTAGCCGATGCGGCCGGCAATCTTCAACGCTTCTTCCAGGTTGCTGGCCATTCCTGATTCGGGCTGAGGAATTCCCAGTTTCTGCATTACATGGCGGAACCGGTCACGGTCTTCGGCTAAATCAATTGTTTCGGGAGTTGTTCCCAATATCTGTACACCGGCTTCGGCCAGTTCATTGGCCAGATTTAGCGGGGTTTGTCCGCCAAACTGAACAATAACCCCTTCGGGTTTTTCTTTGTTATAGATGCTCAGCACATCTTCGGCCGTCAATGGTTCGAAGTAAAGTTTGTTCGACGTGTCGTAGTCGGTTGAGACGGTTTCGGGGTTGCAGTTCACCATAATCGATTCATAACCGGCTTTTTTAATGGCAAATGCCGCATGAACACAACAATAGTCAAATTCAATTCCCTGCCCGATACGGTTTGGCCCGCCGCCCAATACCATAATCTTTTTGCCATTGCTTACCCCAACCTGATCGGGCGCATTATAGGTTGAAAAATAGTAGGCGGCATCTTCAACACCACTCACCGGAACGGGCTCCCAGGCTTCTTCCATTCCCAGGGCCAACCGTTGTGCCCGGATCTCTTTTTCAGGACAGCCGATCAGTTTGGATAAGTATTTGTCGGCAAAGCCATCTCTCTTGGCTTGTGCCAGTAGCTCGTCGGGCAGTTTGGCCCCTTGGTATGCAAGAATTTTTTCTTCCAGTTCAACAAGTTCCTTCATCTGGTTGAGGAACCATGTTTTGATATAGGTTTTAGCCGAAAGTTCTTCAATGTTTGCTCCTTTACGAATTGCTTCATAGAGGATGAACTGCCGTTCGCTGGATGCATGGCTAAGCATTTGCATCAGTTCGGGCAATGTTTTTTTATGGAAGTCTTTTGCGAATCCCAGTCCATACCGGCCAATTTCGAGTGAGCGGATCGCTTTCTGCATTGCTTCCTTATAGTTTTTGCCGATGCTCATTACTTCGCCTACGGCCTGCATTTGGGTTCCCAGTTTGTCTTCGAGCCCGTCGAATTTTTCAAAAGCCCAGCGGGCAAATTTTACCACCACATAATCGC
This sequence comes from Prolixibacteraceae bacterium, assembly GCA_035353695.1. Classification (GTDB taxonomy): domain Bacteria; phylum Bacteroidota; class Bacteroidia; order Bacteroidales; family Prolixibacteraceae; genus CAYMTR01. The sequence continues at coordinate 20,731 of DAOQAB010000003.1, read as the reverse complement.
CCCATGGCGTATACTTTTCGAGGGTTCCACAACGCCAGTAAGGGATTTCGTCCAGTGTTAAACCACCAGCGAGCATGGCCGAAACCAGCGCAATAGGGAAGCCTGTTGCTTTTGAAGCCAGCGCTGACGAACGCGAAGTACGAGGATTAATTTCGATTACCACAATGCGGCCGGTTGCCGGATTATGGGCAAACTGAACATTGGTGCCACCAATCACTTCAATGGCTTCCACAATATCGTAAGCGTGTTTTTGTAGCCGTTTCTGAACTTCTTCGCTGATGGTGAGCATAGGGGCGGTGCAGTATGAGTCGCCGGTATGAACCCCCATCGCATCTACATTTTCGATGAAGCAAACGGTGATCATTTGGTTTTTGGCGTCACGTACCACTTCGAGTTCCAGTTCTTCCCAACCCAATACCGACTCTTCGATGAGGACCTGGGTGACGATACTGGCTGCTAACCCGCGGCTGGCAACCGTACGGAGCTCTTCCACATTATAGACCAAACCGCCTCCGGTTCCTCCCATGGTATAAGCTGGACGTATTACGACCGGGTAACCCAATTCGGCAGCAACCTTTTCAGCATCTTCCACGGTGTTCACCGCCGTGCTTCGTGGCATATCAACTCCCAAATGTTTCATGGTTTCTTTAAAGGCGATACGGTCTTCGCCACGTTCGATGGCGTCGATATTTACGCCAATTACTTTTACACCATACTGATCGAGGATTCCCTTGCGGGCAAGTATCAGCGAAAGGTTCAATGCGGTTTGCCCTCCCAGGTTGGGGAGCAATGCATCGGGGCGTTCTTTTTTGATGATTTCGGTAAGGGCATATTCATTGAGGGGCTCAATATAGGTGATGTCTGCCATCTCCGGGTCGGTCATAATAGTTGCCGGGTTTGAATTGACCAGTACAATTTCATATCCCAGTTTACGAAGGGCTTTACAGGCTTGTGTACCCGAATAATCGAACTCGCAGGCCTGACCAATAATAATCGGTCCCGATCCGATGATCAGGACTTTGTGAATGTCTTCTCGTTTTGCCATGGTTAATTAGATGAATGTGTAAGCTATTTTTTTAGCAATTCTGTTCGTTTAGTGTGTTTAAATTTAGCTATTGAAAACGAGAAGAATGAAAATTGAATTCGTCAGTTATTAACAGTGATTCGTTGTTTTCGTTATTTTTTTCTATTGAAAAGTGATTTTTTGAATCAAAAAAATTAAAAACTGATTCTTATTTATGAAAAAAGAATCGAATTTGATGATTTTGGTATGAAATGGTTTTGTTGAAATAATATCGAAATTTTATTGGTCGAAACCAGTTCAATCAGTTTTCGGAGTTGTAAAGCGGGTGGTTATTCCGTTTGAAGTAAATAAAAAGAAAGAAGCACCCCGGATGAATTGAGATGCTTCTTTGCTTTTACTTATAAAACTGAATGCTTCTTTGTTTTGTGCTTGTCGGAGTATAAGTTACGGGGCTGTTATATTTTTACTGAGACAATGCCATGAGATTGGGTCACACGGTGAGACCAGTAACGTTCGCGCGCCTTTTCCGGATCCATGTCAAGGGGAACATAAATTCGGGTTTTTTCATCAATTACAACTGCTTTTAATTTTGACATGTCGGGTGCATCGAGATTGTTTTGCTTTTTCTCCATCATAAATTTATTCTCCACTTTATGTGATTAGTAAAAAAAATGCTCAGCAAAGGTACTCGTAATTTGTTGTTTTAGCTGCAATTGTATGATGGTAGAATTAAGAAAAAAGTAACATAGATTGTCTTAAAGAACAGCACCTGATTACTCCCGGTCGTTTTTTGCCAAGCTCTATTCTTTGCGTGGAACCAATTTTACGGTTCCAAAATCGTTGGCATTTTTCCATTGATCGTTGTAGGCTTCTTCCCTTACCGCAACTGATCCGATCATATTGTCACGAACGGTTTCTTTCGGGTTTACTTCTGGTTGGTCATCATCGTTGGCGGCCAATGTTAGTCCCATGGTTTTACCGGCAGTGAGTTTGACCCTTGAATTTTTCTCGTTAGATAATGAATAGGTATCGTCGAACACCATCAGAGAGAATTCGTAGGTTGTAACATGGCTTTCGTGACGGTATTTGAATTCGGGGAAATGCCAGTCGTACGATACATCGGTTTTGTGTTCCCAGTCGGTGCCATACATGTCGAGGGCATAGAATTTTGAGCCGGTTTGTCCCTGTTCTGGCATTTTAGCAAAAATGTGATAAACAAACGCATTCTCAGCATTGGTCCCCATACAGGCTTCGTTGTTTGCTTTCCCATCAAAAACATGGTATCCGCCCGACTTATTTTCATCGATAAATACTTCAATCATATCGAAATTGTAAACGGCAGCCGTTTGATCTTTAACGAATTGATCAGAAACGACATCGTCGGTGATTTCCACCAGGAAATAGAGCAGGTTTTTTTCTGATGACCAGCAAATCTTGTACTGACCATAAAAGTCAGACGAATCGAGTGGTGCTCCCCAGGGAATCCAAACCTGATCGATGGCCTGCCATTTGGCTTCGTCCCAACATTGGTCGCTGGCTATTCCATCAATTACCGGAGGAGTTTCAACTTCTTTGGCTTCTACCACCTTGTCTTGTGCCTTGGTGGTTGGCGTTGCGGAAAAAGAGGTGATGCAAGATAAAAATAGAATGCTGAATGTAAATATAATACGTTTCATAATGGTTATAGGTTGATTATTAGATCTGGTAAAAGTAGTAAAAATGATTCAGGTTATTCTTGTGACTTATTGGTTTTGGCTAATGGTTGAAAAGTAAAAGGTTCGTTCTTCCTGTTAAATGAAGTTTTCAGTCTTTTCATTTTGGAGGATAAGGGCAAAGAGAAGAAGGATTGTCTTAAAGCTGAAATCAGTTTACACGATAGGTCCTCTTGTATTTCGTGAACCATTATTAACCTAATAATATCGCTATGAAAACAAAACTACTAGCAACAATTTTTCTTTTGACCGTATTTATTTGGCCATTAACCGCTGCGACCAAAGTAACCAAAACCATGACCGAAAATGGTATTACTTACACTCTTTATTATGCGTTACCCAACGATTATGATTCGACCAAAAATTATCCGCTCGTGATTGGCATGCACTATTGCGGTGGCAATGCAACCGACTATCGGACCAATCTTATGGGATTATGTGATAGTTTAAGGATGGTTGTCGTTTGTCCCGACAATAAATCACAGGTAATTCCGGAAGAACAGTTGAATATGCTGGTTACCGCCGTCGATTCATCGAAGATCTTTTATCACGTCGATGAAAAACAGGTGTATTTGACCGGAATGTCCTGCAATGGCGAATTTATTACCCGCCATGGATTGAATAATTTCTTCCCATTGAAAGGCCTTTTTCCTTGGGATGCATGGATCACAGCCGCTAATCCGGCTCTTTATAATTTTGATTGCAAAATTCCTGCGGTAATTGCTGTTGGTTCCGACGATCCCAATTATAAAGCATTGATCGCCGTGTACGACAGCTTGAAAGCACATCAGGCCAATGTCGATCTGCTGATTGTTCCCAATGTGGGGCATTCTTTGTTCCCGGGCTTTTCAAACGAAATGATTAATTGTATTTATTACATGAACGGAACTCCCGATTTCTCTTTTGAACCGGTTCAGAATGTCGAGATGCTGAATACCGATTCGGTGTTGATTGATGTCGTAGTGAAAAATCCCGGAAATAAGAAGTTGAGTTTTTCAACGTCGGTAAGCAACAAAAACCTGGTAAAAAAAGTAGAGATCCTTCGTGGCGACGCTGAAAATCGTTTCTCGCTGAAGGTGGTTGCCAACCCAAAATACAAAGGGAGTTTGATTGTCACATTAAAGGCTTTTGATGCAGAGAATAAGCAGCTGGCCCAGGGATTTGCCAATGTTGAATTAAAACAAGCCACCTCTACCGGTGAATTAACTCCAACCAATTTTAAAATCTATCCAGTGCCCGTAACCGATTATCTCTATTTTACCAGTAACGAACAGAGCCTTTCAATTCATATTACGGATATTTCAGGGAAGCTGATCCTGAATTTTGATAAAATTGATGTTCGCGGGGGTATTCAAATCCAATCACTTTCCAAAGGATATTATTTTCTTGAAGCCAAAGGAAATACAACCAATGAAAAAGTAAAATTTCTGAAGCTGTGATTATACACCCAATACGCAGATCCTTATCGGTTCATTATGGCATTTAATTTTTCCCAGATTTTATTCTGAAAGGATGCTGCCACCGATGAATCTCCGGGATTTTCACCCATCCTTACTACGACAAGGTTTAGGGAAGGCACAACGTTCAAGAATTGACCGTTTTTGCCCAATCCCGAAACCATGTCGGGTGGGGCGTTGGGGGTAAGGGAACCTTCAACGGTTTTTTGTGATTGAGGTAACATATAGGATTCTTTTCCATTCAGCCACCAGAGGTATCCATAGCTTTTATTCAGATTTTGTGATGGGGTAATCATCTCATTAAAGAAGTTTTGGTCTTTCATAATGGTTTCTCCATTCCAGGAACCTTTGTTCAGAATGAGCAGGCCAAAACGGGCCATTGAACGGGCGGTGCTGAAGAAGATATGGTATTCGCCCAGCCAGCGCCATTCTCCATCCATGCCAATTTTAGAGGCCAGCTTCTCATCGAAATAGTCGTCAAAATCTTTCCCGACTGCTTTGCCAACCACCTTTTCGAGCAGGGTATACGGAGCATTGTGATAAGCCCAGCGGGTGCCGGCATCGGTTTTATATGTCAGGTTTGAAGGTGCAAAACTGTTCCTTCCCGACTTAGAATCGTCCAATCCCGAAGTCATGGTTAGCTGGTTTTTGATGGTGATTTTGTCTTCCTGATCAGTCGTCAGTGTGGTCCAATGTTTACCCAGATAATCGGAGGTTTTGTCGTCGATGTTCAGGTATCCATCTTCCTGTGCCAGTCCAACTGTAAAAGCGGTTAAGGTTTTTCCTGCCGAAGCCCAATACCATTGTTTGTTTTTATTGAAATCGGCGATGCCGGGCAGATCCTTCCCAAAATATTCTTCGAGGACAATTTTCCCCTCTTTAATTACAAGAAAAGCTCGGGTTCCGTTTTCTTTCAGAAGAGTTTTTAATTCTTCGATAGCTTCTTTATTCCATCCCAAACTGTCAATGGACGCGATTTTCCATTGGTCTGAACTGGTTAAAGGGAAGTTGGTTTGTGCTGAATTTAAAATCTGGCCATCGGTTTTGCAGGAGCAACAGAAGAATAGCCAGCAGCCTAAAATGTATTGATGTAGCGTCATAATTAAAAGTTCTTGAATGATTGTTCATATTCATTCAATTTGCGATTAGTCATTGGAAGTTGAATTCCCAAAAACTTCATCGGCCCAAAGGAATGAAGATTTATTTGAGTAGGATCCGAGAAAGTAACGACATACCCTAATCAAATGGTGAGCTAAATTCAAATTATTGCTTTCGGGTTTAGTCTTCCAAACTTTTTTGTTGGCATAGAATTGACCAGATTTTAGTTCTTTAGATGGGGCTGTTGCTAAACTTTTCCAATACCCGATGTGGCTCCTGTGATCAATATGGTTTTACTTTTTGTAATCGCCTTCATTCGCTTAATATCCAGACGTAAAACTAAATTATTTTTCGGTGTGTGGTTGGGTGGTTCATAATAATTTAGCAAAAGCTGCTAAAATAGGAGATAGGACAGAGGCGTTACTATTGCGAAATTCCTCCCCGATTGTATATTTGTATAAAGAATGATAAAAATGGTTTTAATTTTTTTTGATTTTTAAGTTGTCAAAAGGTTTAAAAAGGGATTCATTTTTTTAGTAAAGAAAGATAGAACGGATGAAGATTTTAGGAATATCAGCTTTCTACCACGATTCAGCCGCGGCAATTGTTGTAGATGGAAAAATTGAGGCAGCAGCACAGGAAGAGCGGTTTACACGTAAGAAGCAGGACGAATCATTCCCCCTGAATGCTGTACGATATTGTCTTGATGAAACTTCACTAAAAATAGACCAGCTAGATGCTGTGGTTTTTTATGATAAACCTATGCTCAAATTCGAGCGTTTGATCGAAACATACTATGCTTTTGCCCCGAAAGGGATTGCTTCATTTGTGATGGCTATCCCGGTTTGGTTGAAAGAGAAGATTTTTTTAAAGCGAATTATATACCGCAAGCTAAAAGAAATTCAGGATTACGATAAACACCAATTGAAACTTCTGTTTACGGAACACCATTTATCTCATGCAGCCAGTGCATTTTATCCATCAGAATTTGAAAAAGCAGCCATACTAACCATCGATGGAGTGGGCGAGTGGGCTACCGCTTCCATCTGTTATGGGGAAGGGAATAAAATTAAGATTTTGAAGGAACTTCGTTTCCCCCATTCGTTGGGGTTATTATATTCATCCTTTACCTATTTTCTGGGATTTCGTGTCAATTCAGGAGAATATAAACTAATGGGATTAGCTCCTTATGGGATTCCTGATTCAGAAAGGGTGAATAGTTATATTGCGCTGATCAAAGAAAAACTGGTCGATCTGAGAGCCGATGGGTCGATATGGCTCAACCAGAAATATTTTACCTATTCCACAGGGTTGCGGATGGTTTCTGATAGAAAATGGGCCGAATTGTTTGGCTTTAAGCGACGTTTGCCTGAAGAGCATATTGAGCAATTCCATTGTGATTTGGCTTACGCTATCCAGAAAGTTACCGAAGAGATTATCCTCACCAATGCGGCCTATGTAAAGGAACTAACCGGTGCCAAAAACCTGTGTCTGGCAGGTGGGGTTGCTTTAAACTGTGTCGCTAATGGGAAATTGGCGGAAACCGGTTTGTTTGAAAACCTATTTATTCAACCGGCAGCTAGCGATGCCGGCGGAGCACTTGGGGCTGCTTTGGCTGCTTATCATATCTATTTTGAAAAAGAACGAATTCCTTTAACGGGCGATTCCATGTCGGGCTCCTATCTTGGCCCGGAATATACAAACCGCGAGGTAGAGAAAAGCGTAAGAGCTTATGAAGCGGTTTATTCCCGTTTTGATCGTTTTGAAGATCTGGCTGATCATGTTGCCCGTTTGTTGGCCGATGGCAAAGTGGTAGGCTGGTTTCAGGGGCGAATGGAGTTTGGGCCGAGAGCACTTGGAAACCGCAGTATTTTGGGTGATGCACGAAACAAGGAGATGCAGAAGAAGCTGAATGTCAAAATAAAATATAGGGAGAGTTTCCGCCCCTTTGCACCATCGGTATTAGCCGAAGAACGTGAAAATTATTTTGATTTAAATGTCAATTCTCCTTATATGCTTTTAGTTGCGGATGTGAAAAAAGAGAAATTGAAAAAATTGCCGGAGAATTATCTTCAGTTACCACTGATGGATCGATTGTATGTTGAACGAAGTGAGGTGCCTGCCGTTACTCATATCGATTTAGGTGCAAGGATACAAACCGTTCATAAGGAAACAAATCCCCGCTATTGGAACTTGATTCATTCATTTAAGGAACTTACCGGTTGCGGTTTGATTGTGAATACCAGCTTTAATGTGCGGGGCGAACCAATTGTATGCTCTCCCGACGATGCGTATCGTTGTTTTATGAGGACAGAAATGGATTATCTGGTAATCAATGATTTCTTATTTGAGAAACAAAAACAACCCAATTGGATGAATAAAGATAACTGGAAAGAAGAATTTGTAATGGATTAATTCTTAAATTAAGCCTGTAAAAGTAAATGACAAACTAACTAACACTTTATAATATTATGGACTTTTTGAGAGACTTTTGGAATTACATGAAGGAAAGAAAGAAATGGTGGCTAATCCCAACATTCATCATCTTTATTCTTTTGGGTTTGTTGATTGTCTTAAGTTCGGGTAGTGCCCTGGCTCCATTTATTTATACGTTGTTCTGATTTGGGGGAATACGGATGAAGAAAGAAAAAAGTACGGAGGCGATTCTGGTCATTTCGACCGGCTTTCTATTGTTTTTTCTATTTTACGAAAAAACATGGATGCTTTACACCGCATTGGGGGTTGGAGTTACCGGAATCCTTTTAAAACCACTGGCAACAATTATTGCCAAAGGTTGGTATAAACTGGGTGATCTTTTAGGGTTTGTTGTTTCAAACATTGTGTTAGCGTTACTGTTCTATATTTTCTTAGTACCTATTTCATTGTTATATCGACTATTTAATGAAGATACATTTCAACTGAAAAAGACCGATAATTCAATTTGGACCAATCGTGATCATGAATATTCAGCAGGCGATTTGAAAAATATTTGGTGACAACTGAATCGTTGTTTATTTTTAGCAGTCCAAAAAAACCAGTTATGAAGAATAAACTGCTACATGTATTGAATGATATTTTTTCTGTCGTTTTTTTTCTGTTGTTCCTCTTGGCTGTTAAACCTGAACTGATTTATCATTCTCAGCAACTGGGTTTTGCAACATCGAAAGCTTTTTTTGCACAATATGCATCCTATCCCGGAGGGATGGTTGAATACCTGTCTTTGTTCCTCTTTCAGTTTTATTCCAACGCTTTTTGGGGCGCATTGATTGTTTCATTGCTGCTTTCAACAACGGTTGCCATTTCGGGATTCATCTTGGCTAAGGGCAGTTCGTTTCTGAATGGCTTTTTGAAATATATCCCGGTGGTTCTTCTTGGGATTTTGTTGACGGGTTATTCCATCCACCCGGTTTTTCTCCTGATGGTTTTATTCCTTTTTGGATTTTTTATTCTATTTAAATTAATAGTAGATAGTAAGTTATCTATTATTGCCCAATTGGTGCTTCTTCTTCTGATTCTTGCTCTTTGCTATTATATTAATGGTGGCTTTATCTTTTTGATTTTATCGACCACGGCCATCTTGTATTTGTTGGTCAATAGGATAAAAGGTTTTCCAGTTATTGCTGTTCTGATCATCGGTTTATACTTATTGTTGCCCTATTGGTCCCAATCACTGTTTTTCATAACAACAAAAGATGCATATCTTAAATTGGTTCCATATTTTTCAGCATATCGACCAGACATTCTTTTATATGGTTCCATATTTTCTTTGCCATTCATGATTCTCATTCAAAGGATCGTTTCATGGATGATGAAAAAAGAGAAATCCCAAACTTCAAAATTTATCTTCTCGGATCGTTTCCAGGCAATACAGGTTCTTGTTATGATGGTTATTCTTGTCGTGGGGATGTTTGTGAAGATTGATCCGACCGATAAACAGCGGCAACAAATCAATGATCTGGCTTACCAAAACAAATGGGATGAATTGTTAACGAAGGTATCCAAAGAGGGATATAAAGATCGTATTGTCCAGTTTCAGGTGAACCGGGCATTGTATCATAAAGGACAGCTGATAGATAAAGTGTTTGATTATCCTCAGATTTGGGGCGTTGATGCACTGATTCTTTCCCGTCATTTCGAAGAACCGATCATGCTGCCAATTACTGAGCTATATATGGATTTGGGATTTATCAACGGAGCTATTCGTTATGGAAATGAAGCTCTTTCTCAAAATGAGTTTTCCCCGTATGTACTCGAACAGTTAATCCTGGCCAATATCGTCGCAAACCGGCCTAAAGCAGCTCAGATATATATCAACAATTTGAAGATGAATCCTTTTTTTAAGAAAAAGGCATTAACATACGAGCAATATATCAATGGATCTGTGGTAAGTGATATTGACCAGTTTGTGGTTGCAAAACGAAAAATTAAACCAGTCAACGATTTTATTGTGAATAGTAACTATCCTCAGGATGTACTACTTAGCATGTTGAACGACCGGCCTCAAAATAAAATGGCGTATGAGTATCTGATGACCTATTTTCTTATGAATAATGATTTATCGTCGTTCATTTCTAATTATTCAAAGGGAAAGGATTTGGGATACAAGGAATTTCCTGTGATATTTGAGGAAGCAAAGATTCTTTATGCCTATGAATTGAGTGCAAAGGGAAAAAGCTTGGCCAATGTGAAATTTAAAAAAGAGATAGCTGAAAGGTTTAAAGAATACCTGTCAATATTGTCTTCCTGTAATGGGGATGTAGCTAAAGCGAAGCCATTACTGGAGAAGAACTTTAGTGATACGTACTGGTATTATGTGCATTACAATAGCCCTGTTACAAATCAAAGTAAAATTGTGAACGAATGAGAAAGATCGGATTATTAATAGGCCTTTTCGCCTTTTGTTTGTTTTCATGCAGCCATTCTGTTTCTGAATCAGGGTGCAGGGAAATCAATCAGATACCCCAGATTTTCCCCGATATTAACGAGGTGACAATACCCTGCAACATAGCCCCGTTGAATTTTTCCATTGCAGAAGAAGGGAAGGATTTTCGTGTAAAAATATATTCTCAAAATAATAAGCCTTTTTGGATTAGTTCCGACGACGGAATCATTAAGTTTTCAGAAAGAAAGTGGAAAAAGCTTTTGAATGAGTGCAAAGGCTCCGACTTTCATCTCGATGTTTTTGTAAAAGATCAATCGAAACAGTGGAATAAATATCAAACGCTGAACATTACTGTATCTGCCGATGAAATCGATTCTCATTTGGCCTACCGGATCATTAATGTTGGATATATGTTATACAAAAAATTAGGATTGTATCAGCGCGATTTAACTTCGTTCAAGGAAACCCCGATTATGTTGAACCGTAATACGGATTGGAATTGCATGAATTGCCATAGCTTCTGGAAAAACGATCCGGATAGGATGATGTTCCACATGCGGGCCGATAATGCCGGTACCATTATTATTGATGGTAAATCAATAAAGAAAATAGCGACTAAGACACCAAAGACCATGTCGGCAGGCGTTTATCCATCGTGGCACCCCGATGGAAAACATATTGCTTTTTCTGTTGATTTAACGTATCAATTGTATCATGGAATTGAGAAGAAGAGTGAGGTTTTTGATAAAGCATCCGATATTGTGGTTTATAATGTTGAAACAAACACGATTACAACCTCGCCAAAAGTATCGTCGAAGAGCCGGGAGGTGTTGCCATGTTGGTCTCCCGATGGGAAATATATCTATTACTGTTCAACCTATCCGGTTTCTGATTCAATAAGTTGGGACAAAGTGCGCTATGATCTTATGCGAATCCCTTACGATGTGAATACCAATACCTGGGGAAATGTTGATACGATATTATTGGGAAAAGATTTCAAAGGAAGCATCACTTTCCCTAAAGTATCTCCCGATGGGAAATGGCTGGTGTTTACAAGTGCCGATCATGGCTATTTTACCATCTATAATGATTTAAGTGACTTGTACCTGCTGAACCTTGAAACGAAAGAAGTGAGTGCATTCCCCTATAACAGCAGCGAAGTCGACAGTTATCATAGCTGGTCGTCCAATGGGAAGTGGCTGGTATTTAGTAGCAAGAGAATAGATGGGTTATGTACCCGTCCCTATTTTTCTCATTTCGATTCGAATGGAAAGTTTTCTAAGCCATTTGTATTGCCTCAGGAAGATCCGCTGTTTTACCAGACGTTTAAGGATAATTATAATGTTCCTGAATTGGTGAAAGGGGCCGTCAATGTGAACAAACCTCAATTACTGAAGGTTGCCAGGGGCAAGGCGCTTCCGGCAAATTTTGATACGAATGTAGATATTGATGCATTGTCGGGCGCTACAAAAATAGAAAAGCCAATCAATTAATATTGGCTTTATTTTATCTATCAAAACGTTATCTTGTTTTTGGACGTTCTGTTAAGTGGTATTGCTTTATATAAGTTTATCGGGTTTAAAATTCGATATCAATTTTATCTTGCTTGGAATGATTGATACCTGGAGAGGATAGAGTCCTAAATATTCGCCATCGGCTTCTGTGCACATTGGCCCTGACGCATGAAGAATAAGGTTTTTTACCTGATAAAAATCGAAATACTTGATTTTCTCAATTTTTCCGGCCATCAATTTGGGAAGACAGGAAATGATCTTCCTTTTGGAAATTTTACTTGCAAGAGTTATATCCAGTTTTCCATCGTTCGGAACCGCATTGGGCGACATTTTGAAGCCTCCACCTTTGTATCGGCACAATCCTACCGTTAAGTTGTATACTTTGGTTTGGATAATATTTTCGTCCAGTTGAAGTCTCGTCAGGATATTCTTATTGGTGAATAACGATTTTATTAGACCTATAACGTATTCTTTTTTTGAGGATTTCCCCTTCTTTTTTTGGGGGAGTATATATTTTACTACACTGGCATCAAAGCCAATACCAACCGAATTGATAAAGTATCGGACTTCCGGATTAACACTCCCGTTTTTGAAAATGATCTTACCAACATCCTGTTTGATGGTATTTCCGTTTTTTATTTGTTGAATTGCTTCTTTATAATCGGATGATATACCGTGGGTTTTAATCCAATCGTTTCCCGTTCCAATCGAAATCATGGCAAGAAGTATATCATCGGCATTAACAAGCTTCTGTTTCATGATTCCATTCACAACTTCATGCAATGTGCCGTCACCTCCAACCGCAATAATTTTTCGGAATCCTTCTTTTATCTTTTTTTCAACGAGTTGTACGGCATGTAAGGGCTTTTCCGTTTTGCACAGGTCAAAGCTAAAATTTTGTTGTTTAAGTTCTTTTTCAATCTGAGGCCACTCTTTCTCTGCTAATCGACCACCTGCATTGGGATTTAAAACCACCAACCATTTTTCCTCACTCATTTTTATCGTCTTTCAATTTGGGTTTGAAGTTAGAAAATAAGGGAATTGCAAAAGGAATTTTGAACATTTTTTTGTGGCATGTTTATAGAAAATATGGATTATGTGTTGTATGTTAAAACGTTGTCAGTATTATAAAGGGCAATTTTTACTCATTTTCTTTTCGAAATTATTGCTGAATGTGTTTGATTTTTTTAACAGTAAGCCATTGAGATATCTGTTTTTTTTCCTGTTTTAGTTGTCGGATGTTTATTCATTAAGTTTATTTTTGATTCTTGAAAATATCTCGGAGATAGAACCATGAAAAACAAAGAATAGTTGTATATGATTGAAGAAATTAAAGAACTGTTTGCTTTTGAGGCTGAGGCCATAAGGCAGATTCCTGTGGATGAGAATTTTGAAAAAACAATTGATATTATTTATCATCAGGTCCATGAAAAAGGTGGTAAACTGATTGTAAGTGGTATGGGGAAAGCTGGTCAAATAGCCCAAAATATTGCTACAACATTTAGCTCAACAGGAACTCCTGCTCTATTTTTGCACCCCAGCGATGCGCAGCATGGCGATCTGGGCGTTTTGGCCGTGAATGATGTTTTGTTATTGGTTTCCAATTCAGGAAAGACCCGTGAAATCATCGAATTGATTGAACTCGCTGAAAATCTATATCCTGAAATTCCCTTTGTTGTTATCACCGGGAATAAGGAGTGTGAGATTTCGAAAAAGTCAAAAGCGACTATTTATACAGGGAATCCCAATGAAGTATGTCCTCTTGGTCTGACACCCAGTACCTCGACAACCGTGATGACGGTTATAGGCGATGCTTTAATGGTGATGATGATGAAAAAAATCGGTTTTTCCTGTACCGACTATGCGAAACGGCATCATGGTGGTTATTTGGGACAAAAATCCCGTCAGCAGGCACAAAAATAAAAATGGTTTAGAGTATATATGAGATTGGAAAGAACAGAAAGTATTGGTTTGGTGATTGATATTCAGGAACGATTGGTTCCTGTAATGTACAAAAAGGATGAATTTGTTTTAAATTCAGGGAAGTTGGTAATGGGGTTACAGGAGTTGAATGTTCCGTTGTTGGTTACACAGCAATATACCAAAGGTTTGGGGGACACCATCGCTGAGATTTCGACATTGATAGGCCATTTTTCGTATATCGAAAAAAGTTCGTTTAGTTGTTGTGACGAGCCTTTGTTTATGGATGCACTTCAGAAAAGTGGAGCAAAAAATGTATTGATTGGTGGAATCGAGTCTCATATCTGTGTTCTTCAAACGGCCATTGATCTTCGAGCAGCAGGATATAATCCGGTAATTGTCTTTGATTGTGTGTCTTCAAGGTCGAAACAAAATTTGAAACTGGCCCTTGAGCGGTTTCGATTTGAGAATATCATGGTTACCGGTTCAGAGTCGTTGTTGTTTGAACTAACGAAAAGCTCAAAAGATCGTTCATTCAAAAATATTTCTAAACTAGTAAAATAGCTGGAGCATGATTATTGAAACGACATCGTACCCCAGGGCAGCTTTGATTGGTAATCCAAGCGACGGATATTACGGAAAGACAATCGCTTTTGTCTTTTCCAATTTTTCGGCAAAGGTTCAGCTTTATCAAACCCCTAAACTTGAGATCAAGCCGGAGAAACTGGATCAACCAATTTATAATTCTCTCGATGATTTGGTCGATGGGATTCAGCTGAATGGTTATTATGGTGGCGTTCGCTTGCTGACAGCAACAATTTTGACTTTCTATACTTATTGTAAAAAGAATTCCATCCATCTCGAGCGGAAGAATTTTACAATCTGTTATAATTCTGACATTCCTCTCCGGTTGGGATTAGCCGGTTCAAGTGCGATTATCACTGCGGGAATGAAAGCATTAATGCTTTTTTATAACATTGATATTCCTAAACCCATTCTGGCAAATTTAATCTTGTCGGTTGAAACAGAACAGTTGGGGATTTCGGCAGGTTTACAGGATCGTGTTGCCCAAGTGTACGAACATCCTGTGTTTATGAATTTTGATAAAGAAATTATGCTAAAGCAGGGATATGGCGATTACTCCATCGTCGATGCCAATAAGCTTCCCCCAATCTATATTGCTTACCGAAATGATCAATCACAAGGATCGGAGGTTACGCATAATAATTTGAGGGCCCGGTTTGAAATTGGAGAAGAGAAAGTTCACGCGGCGATGAAAGAGTGGGCAGCATTGGCTGAAAAATTCAGACTTGCGATGGATAAAGGAGATCATAAAAGCATGCATGAACTGATCAACCGAAATTTTGATTTGCGAGAGTCTCTAATCCCCATTACGGAAGAA
This sequence comes from Prolixibacteraceae bacterium, assembly GCA_035353695.1. Taxonomy (GTDB): domain Bacteria; phylum Bacteroidota; class Bacteroidia; order Bacteroidales; family Prolixibacteraceae; genus CAYMTR01. The sequence continues at coordinate 5,722 of DAOQAB010000003.1, read as the reverse complement.
AACCGGAAGATGGTTTATCTAGCCCGCTCAACCGGTGCCAGTGCTAAATTTACTGGTTCCGGGGGGGCAATTATTGGTGCTTACTCCGATGAAATTCAGTTTAGAAAATTGAAAGAAGTATTGTCTGTAAATGGAATTGATTTGATTAAACCGCACATTGTTATTCACTGAGAATTACCATAAAATTTGAAAAAATGAAAGTTAGAAAAGCGGTTATTCCTGCGGCTGGATTTGGAACCCGGTTTTTGCCAATAACCAAGTCACAACCTAAAGAAATGATTCCGGTGGTAGATACCCCTGTTATTCAGTATGTTGTTGAAGAGGCTGTCAATTCGGGAATTACAGATATTTTAATGATTATTGGGCGGGGTAAAAGAGCCATCGAAGAATATTTTGACCGTAGTTGGGAACTTGAGAGAGCTCTAAAGGAGAAAGGCAAGACCGAAATGCTTGAGCGTCTGCAATCCATTACAACGATGGCCAATATCCATTTTGTATGGCAAAAAGAGTTGTTGGGATTGGGACATGCCATTTCACATGCCCGTGCGTTTGTTGGAGATGAACCGTTTGCGGTTCTTTTAGGAGATACTTTGATGGATGGGAACAAAGAGCCTGTGACAAAGCAACTTCTTAATCAGTTTGATAAATATCAGAAATCGATTGTTGCACTTGAAAAAGTGCCCATTGAGTTGACCTATAAATATGGTGTAGTTGATGGGGAAGAGGTTGAAAAGAATTTGTTTAAAGCAAAGCGTTTTGTGGAAAAGCCGAAACCGGAAGAGGCTCCTTCTGATTTGGTAATTGCCAGCCGGTATGTCATTACCTCTGAAATTTTTAACTATCTGGACCAGACCAAACCCGGACTTGGGAACGAAATCCAACTAACCGATGCGATGCAGACCATGTTAAATGATCAGGATATATATGGATATCAGTTTGATGGAATCCGGTACGACATTGGTAATAAACTCGATTTTATAAAAACAAATCTTGTTTATGGTTTAAAGAATGCCGAAATAGGAGAGGAATTAAAAAAGTGGTTACAGAAGTTTAATCAATAAAAAAGTCATTTCAAATAAGCATACAACTTGTTTGAAATGACTTTTTATGAAAAAATTAGAAGCCATCTCTTCCGCTAAAACGATAATAACGGATGATTGCATTGTACATTAACTTGCGATAATTTATTGTAAGTGAATATTCTTCGATGTATTTATCAAGGAATGTGTTAATCTCTTCTTTTGAGATTTCTCTTTCATCTCGATCTTTGAACTGCCCAAAAAACACTTTCAATAAACTGCAATATACCTTTGTTGTTCCATGGCTATATCCGTTGTCAAGAAAAATATTTTCAATTTCTTTGAGTTTTGCGAGTTGTTCTTTGGTTGGTTTTTCTGCTTTACTCTTTCTTTTAATTGTTTGTTCTTTTACATCTTCCTCGGTAATGTGGATGTTTTTAAATGCCGTAGTATCCACAAATGCAATATCTTTTAAAGAATCGGTAAGCATTTTTATTGTGCCGGACTTCAAAGGTACATGCCAAAATCGATAACCAGTACTCCATTCGGCATCTTCAAATTCTCTGACAACATCATCAACTTCAGGATAATTAAGGCACAAAATAGCAATATGCAAGCGATTCCTGAATTTGACGGGTTGCAAAATGACTTTAACTTTACGTCCCATGATTTTATAAATTAGATTCTCCCCTAAGAATGATTTCAAATATAGGAATTATTAATAATTATTTATAATAAAACAATTATAATTCATTGCTAATAATAATTTTTTGATGATTTTAAAAAAACAGCAAGGGGCCATGAATAGAAAGGAACGATCGATCAGCCATATTTTATAAAGAATATTTATTTTATGTATCTCAATAGTTGAAAGAATCGTTAAATTTGATATTGATGTTTAGTTTAATCAATAATAATGTTGTTATATTTTGATATTTTGTGACAAAATGTTAATCATGATGCAATTTTGCAGGAAAAAGATCTAAAAAAAATGGGATAAATGCCTTTGTAAAGTGTTAATTTTTTTTAATTTTACTTTTACGTTGGGTATTTTGAAATTGTGTCATTGAAATAGCCGACAAACAGAGTGTATTTGGGAGAGTTTTGGGATTTATATGATTTTTTTGTTTGCACATGATATTTATTAATAGATTAGTATCTACTGGTGTAAGATAAATGATGTAAGTAAAATTTAAAATTGCGAGATAGTCTTTTTATTAACCTAAATTTAATTTTTTATGAGAAAATTTGCGCTTTTACTTACATGTATATTCCTGTGTGGAATGCATGTAGTTTTTGCCCAAAGTCGGACCATTACCGGTACGGTAACTGACTCCGATGATGGAAGTACTTTACCCGGGGTATCGGTTGTTGTGAAAGGTACCACTATCGGTACTGTTACCAATATCGATGGTAAATTTTCGCTCAACGTACCCAAAGATGCAAAAGTACTGAGATTATCTTTTGTGGGTTTTGCTGCGAAAGAAGTAGACATCACTTCGACATCCAATTTTTCCATTGTTTTGGACAAAGAAACTTATTCGGTTGATGAAGTTGTTGTAACAGCTCTTGGTGTAAGTCGTGAAAAGAAAGCTTTAGGATATTCCGTTGCTGAAGTGAAGGGTGATGAATTGAACAAGGCACGAGGTGGAGTATCGAACCCATTGAATTCACTTACTGGTAAAGTGGCTGGTTTACAGGTAACCGGAGCGAGTGGAAATATTGGTGGATCTTCTAAAATTGTTTTGCGTGGTGTGAAATCTCTTTCAGGAAGTAACCAACCATTGTTTGTTATTGATGGTGTACCACTGGAAGGAACGGACTTTAATACAACCGACGCCGCTCGTGGAGCTGGTGGTTATGACTATGGGAACTTAATTCAGGATATTAACCCTGATGATATTGCTTCAATTTCTGTTTTGAAAGGTCCTAATGCATCCGCACTTTATGGATCTCGTGCTAGCAACGGTGTCGTGATGATTACGACGAAAAAAGGAGCTAAAGGAAAAGGTTTGGGAGTTACATTCAATACTTCATTAGGTTTTGAAAAGGTAAATAAACTTCCTGTAATGCAGAATGAATATGGTGGCGGTTATTCCGACTTTATACCTGCTGAAATTAATGGTAAAACTTTTAATGCCATTGATTATGGTACAGACGAAAGCTGGGGCCCTAAGTATGATAGCAATATCGATTATTTGTCATGGTATGATTTGGCAAAATGGGAAGATGGAGGTAAAGTAGGTGATCCTACGACATCGAAATGGACTCCTTCCAAAAATGATATTGGCAGTTTCTTTGAATTAGGAACAAATCTTACAAACAATATTTCTATTTCAAAAGCAAGCGAAAATGCTTCGATCCGTGCATCCTTTTCCAATATGACCCTCGATGGTTATATGCCGAACAGTAGTTTGGACAAAAACAGTTTCAATATTAGTGGAACTGCAAGCGATAATAAATACTATGAATTCTCAGCCAATCTTACTTATCTGAATCAGAAAGCCAAAGGTCGTCCTGAAACGGGTTATGGCGATAACAACGTAATGCAGAAATTTATCCAATGGGGTCAACGTCAATTGGATATGAAAGAGCTGAAGTCGATGTATCAATATTCAAACGGGACTCAAGCCGGTTGGAACAGGGTAGGTTGGGATGATCCTACATTGAACTATTCGAACAACCCCTATTGGTCGAGATACATGAACTATCAGAACGATACTCGTGACCGTATTTATGGGAATATCGGTGTTAAGTTGAATATTATTGAGAGCCTCAAGTTCCAGTATAAATTAAATCTAGATTATTTCAGTGATAAACAATACGAAAGAAATGCCGTTTATTCACAGGAGCAATCACGCTATTACGAAGCTCAAAGACAGCAGCATGAAATCAACCATGAATTCATGTTCATGTTTAACAAAAAAGCTAATGATTTCTCGGTTAGTGTAAATGCGGGAGGTAATTTAATGAGCCAACGCTATGAACGCATTGATGGAGAAAGTGTCGGCGGATTAGTAATTCCAGAATACTACAATCTGAGCAATTCAAAAAGTACTGCTAAATCAACAAATTTCTTGAGAGAAAAAGCAATTAACAGCGCTTTCGCCAGTGGTTCTTTTGGATATAAGAGCTGGGCGTTCCTCGATTTGACCGCCAGAAATGACTGGTCTTCCACTTTACCCAAAGGGTCAAACTCTTATTTCTATCCTTCGGTGACTGCCAGTTTAGTGTTTTCCGAACTGCTGCATGTTGATGCCATTAATTTTGGCAAATTCAGATTAGGCTGGGCTAAAGTAGGTGGAGATACCGATCCTTATCGTGTATTGAATACCTATACTTTCTACAATAGTGTCAATGGCAATCATGCCTATATATTGCCATTACGAAGCAATAATGATGAACTGAAACCCGAAATCACCACATCCTATGAAGCCGGATTGGAAATGTCGTTTTTTGATAATCGGTTAAGTTTTGATGCGACGGTTTATTATGGAGAAACGAAAAATCAAATTTTACCACTTTCTCTTTCTGGAACAACAGGCTATACCTCACAGGTTATCAATGCTGGTCTTATCTCAAACAAAGGGCTTGAATTCTTAGTAAAAGGTGCACCGGTAAAAACCAAGAATTTCGAATGGAATGTAACTGCAACCGTTTCTTCTAATAAGAATGAAGTTGTTGAACTGCTCGATGGTGTTGATTACTTCCGGTTAGCAGCCGCTCCTTTTAAAGTAGAGGTTGGTGCTTATGTTGGCGAAAAATATGGTGAGATAATGGGAACCGACTACATTTATGATGATAATGGGAATAAAGTGGTTGATGCTGATGGTTATTATGAATATACTAGTGGAAACGTTCCTCTCGGAAGCGTTTATCCCGACATTATGTATGGTTTGACCAATAGTTTCCGTTATAAAAATTTAGAATTGAGTGTATTATTTGATGGACAATCGGGTGGTAAATTCTTTTCTACTTCCTATATGTGGGGGGTCTATTCCGGTATGTTGGAGGAATCTGCTGGTTTGAATGAATTAGGAAATCCAAAACGTGACCCTGTTGAAAATGGTGGTGGTGTTTTAGTTGTTGGAAAGCAGGAAGATGGAACCGATAATACGGTTCGTCTTGAAGGTCAGGCTTGGGCAGAAGATATTTATACAGGCCCTGCTGCACGCAGCGTATTCAGAAGCGATTTTGTCAAATTGCGTGAAATAACCCTTACCTATAATATCCCATTGAAAGCAAGTGCTTTCGTAGAGAAATTAACAGTCTCTGCTTATGGAAGGAACCTCGCTTTATGGGGGCCTGATACGAAACATTTCGATCCTGAAATGGCTACAGTCAGCTCTGGTAATGTACAGG
>DAOQAB010000003.1:0-331 GCA_035353695.1 Prolixibacteraceae bacterium | reverse complement strand
GATTGAGGGTTGTGCGCTACCTTCTGTAGCTACGTTTGGTATTAATGTAGGAATTCAATTTTAATTAAGAGACTATGAAAAAGATAATAAAAAGTTTATTAATAGTTGCGGTAATTGTATCAATAAGTTCCTGCAAAGACCTAGAGGAACTTAACAATGACCCGAATAACCCGGCAGAGGTTTCCACTGCGACTCTGATGACCGGAGCAGAAATGAAGGCAATGGATTTTGTTTATGACAACTGGTTTAGCGGACGTCAGGCTTTACCTTATGCACAATACTGGTGTCAGAGAAACTATACCGAAGAAGACCGGTATCAAATCCGTGAAAG
>DAOQAB010000002.1:81113-95110 GCA_035353695.1 Prolixibacteraceae bacterium | reverse complement strand
AACTACGCATCAGGTGAGCCAAAAGTTAAATATCGCGGTATCTTCATCAACGATGAAGCGCCTTGTTTGACCAGCTGGGTAAAAAACACCTATGGAACTAATTATGGTGACCATCAGTTTTATTCTCGCGTATTCGAATTAATCCTTCGCCTGAAAGGAAACTATTTATGGCCAGCCATGTGGAGTTGGGCCTTTTATGCCGATGACCCCATGAACAGCCAGTTGGCCAATGAGATGGGCATTGTGATTGGCACTTCACACCACGAACCTATGGCACGTAACCATCAGGAATGGACACGAAAACGGAAAGAACACGGTGACTGGAATTATGCCACGAATCAAAAAATAATCGACCAATTTTTCCGCGAAGGAATTGAACGCAAGCAGGGCACCGAAGATATTGTAACCATTGGTATGCGTGGCGATGGCGATGCGGCCATGTCGAAAGATACCGACGTGAAGCTGCTCGAGAAAGTCGTTAAAAATCAACGCAAGATAATAGAACAAGTAACCAAACGTCCAGCTAAAGAAACCCCGCAAGTGTGGGCTCTCTACAAAGAAGTACTCGATTATTACGATGCAGGGATGCGCGTGCCCGATGACGTTATCATTCTTTTATGCGATGATAACTGGGGGAATGTACGCCGTTTGCCCAACAAAGAAGAACGAAAACACCCGGGTGGCTGGGGCATGTATTACCATGTCGATTATGTGGGTGCCCCCCGCAATACCAAATGGCTTAATGTTACACCCATTCAGAATATGTGGGAACAATTGCAGCTCACCTACGATTATGGTGTGGACAAACTTTGGGTGCTCAACGTGGGCGACATCAAACCAATGGAATACCCCATTACCCTCTTTATGGATATGGCCTGGGATCCGACCCGCTACAATGCAGCCAACCTTTTAGATCACCCACGTTCGTTTTGTGCTCAGCAGTTTGGCGAAGATCAGGCCGAAGAAGCCATGCGCATCCTGAATCTATATAGCAAATACAATGGTCGTGTAACTCCTGAAATGCTCGACCGAAATACCTATAACCTCGAAACCGGCGAGTGGAAAAAGGTTTCGGACGAATATATCAAGCTCGAAGCAGAGGCATTGCGCCAATACCTCAGCCTGAAACCGGAATACAAGGATGCATACAAGCAATTGATTTTGTTCCCTGTTCAGGCCATGGCCAACATCTATGAGATGTACTATTCCCAAGCCATGAACCATAAGCTTTATGCCGAAAAAAATCCGCAGGCCAACGAGTGGGCCGACAATGTGGAACGTACTTTCAAACGCGATGCAGAATTGAGTAACGATTACAACAAGGTGATGGCCAATGGAAAATGGAATGGGATGATGATTCAAAAGAAAATCGGCTATACTATGTGGAACGACGATTTCCCTGCCGACAAACTGCCCGAAGTCTTCCGCATTGAAAACACTGAAACAGCCGTAGGTAACTATGTTTTTGAACCAGGCAACGGCTACATTTCAATAGAAGCTGAGCATTATAACACACTGAAAGACGCGGCCAACGCCAAATGGACTGTGATTCCTTACTTTGGACGCACCCTGAGCGGAATGGCCGTAATGCCTTATTTGCAACCAGTTGATGGCGCTTCAATTTCATATAAGATGAAACTGCCCGCTTATGTAAAAAAAGCAAACGTTCATGTAGTGGTAAAATCAACCCTGGCTTTTTCTAATTTAGATGGCCACCGATACAAAGTTGGATTCGATGGCGGTGAAGAACAGGTCATCAATTTCAACTCCGACCTGAACGAAAAGCCGCAGAACATCTACTCGATATTCTTTCCAACCGTTGCCCGTCGTGTGGTTGAGAAAAAAGTTCAATTGAATGTACCAGCAAGTGCTGATGGTACACAGGTTTTGACACTCACTCCTCTGGATCCAGACATCGTGTTCGAGAAAATTGTAGTTGACTTTGGTGGATACAAAGACAGCTATCTATTTATGAATGAATCGGATTGCAAAAGGTAAATAGTTACTTTTAATGAAATCGTATGAAGAAACTTAGCCACATTGTTTTATCGTTCTGCATTTTAGGTTTGTTGATCCTTTTTACGCTCAATGTTAGCGGACAACAAACCAGTGGACTGGTTCAGAATATCATTTCAAACACTCCGGAAAAAGAAGCCGACTTTCCGATAGTTGCCATTGATAAGATGGCTGCTTCTATCCGATACGATGAAGCCGACTGGAAAGGTGTAATCCGTGCAATTGGCAACTTGCAAACCGATATCAGCAGTGTTACCGGGATAAAACCCAACCTGCTCACAACCGGGACTTCTTCCGAATACGAAATCGTGATTGGCACCCTTGGCAAAAGCAAGCTGATCGATCAGCTCATCAAAGCAAAAAAAATCGAGCTAAAAGAGCTGAAAGGCAAATGGGAAAGTTTTTTAATTGCAACCGTGGACAATCCGGGGCCAGGCACCAAGAAAAGTTTGGTTATTGCGGGCAGTGACAAGCGCGGAACCATTTATGGGATTTACGAACTATCACAGCAATTGGGAGTATCGCCCTGGTACTGGTGGGCCGATGTGCCTGCCAAACAACGCCTGTCGGCATACGTATTGGCTGGCCGGTATACTTCGGGTGAACCCAAAGTGAAATACCGTGGCATTTTTATCAACGACGAAGCTCCCTGTTTTTCAGGATGGACCAAAGAGAAATTTGGTGGCGTGAACAGCAAAATGTACACCCACATGTTCGAGTTATTACTCCGTTTGCGAGCAAATTTTCTTTGGCCAGCCATGTGGGGAAATGCGTTCAACGAAGATGACCCTGAAAACCCACGCCTTGCCGACGAATACGGGATTGTGATGGGAACCTCGCACCACGAACCCATGATGCGTGCCCAGAAAGAATGGGGCAACCACCGTAAAGAGTACGGAAATGGCGAGTGGAACTACAAAACCAACGAAGCCGGGCTGAAAAAATTCTGGAAAGACGGACTCGAACGAAACAAAAACTACGAACAGATCATCACCATGGCCATGCGCGGCGACGGCGACCTGGCAATGAGTGATGCCGGAAGCGCCGAAGAAAACTTCAAATTAATTGAAAAAATCATGGCCGACCAACGTGCCATTATCGAAAAAGTAACCAAAAAACCAGCCAGAGAAACGCCCCAGCTATGGGCACTCTATAGCGAAGTTCTTGAATATTACGACCAGGGAATGAAGATTCCCGACGATATGATTGTCCTTTTGTGCGACGACAACTGGGGCGATGTACGCCGGCTACCTGAATTGAATGCACCCAAACATCCCGGAGGTTATGGCGTGTACTACCACGTTGACCTCCACGGTGCCCCAAGAGCCTACCAATGGTTGAACATGACCCAAATCCCGCACATGTGGGAACAGCTTCAGCTCACCTACAGTTATGGTGTCGACAAAATTTGGATATTGAACGTTGGCGACCTCAAACCCAACGAATATCCCATGGATTTCTTCCTGCAAATGGCATGGAACCCAACCTCATTCAATCAGGATAATTTAGATGAGTATGCGGTAAAATTCTGTGCCGATCAATTTGGGGAAGCCGAATCGGTTGAAGCTGCCGAGATACTGAGCCTGTACTGCAAATACGCCAGTCGTGTTACGGCCGAAATGCTCGATCAGAGAACATACAACCTCGAAAGCGGCGAATTCCTTCAGGTGAAAGATGCCTTTCTGTCCCTTGAAGCAAAAGCCTGGCGGCAATACTCAAAACTTGAAAACAAATACAAAGACACTTACATGCAACTCGTCCTTCATCCGGTGAGGGCCATGGCAAACCTTTACGACCTGTACTTTGCCCTGGCTATGAACAGGAAACTATCCATGGAAAAAGATCGTAAAGCCAACTACTGGGCCGATCGGGTGGAGAAATGTTTTGCTTTGGATGCCGAATTTACCAAAGATTACAACCAGAATGTTTCCGGTGGAAAATGGAACCACCTGATGGATCAAACGCACATTGGATACCGCTCGTGGGATGAACCCCGCGAAGGAAACATCATGCCCAAAGTTACCCGCGTGGCTCCGGAAGAAGCCAAACAGGGCGGATATCTTTTCACTGAAAAAAATGGCGTGGTGGTTATCGAAGGCGAGCATTTTTTCGAAATCAAAGCAAACGATAAGACAAAATGGACGGTAATTCCTGATCTGGGAAGGACACTTTCGGGTATCGCCCTCATGCCTTATACCGAAAAAACCGATGGAGCATCCGTGTCATACAAGATCAAACTCAATGCATCAACCGACAGCATCAGGGTTTGGATTTTCTTCGACAGCACCTTGCCGTTCAAAAAGGGAGGACATAGCGTAGCTGCATTGTTCGAAGGTGGTACAGAGAAAACCTGGAATATCAATGTTGATTTGAACTGGAAAAACTGTTACACAAAAATGTACCCTGCCGGAGCTGCCCGAATGATCGAAACCTCGGCCTATCTTCCTTTGCCCAAGAGCGAAAATGGAACACATACCCTCACCATTCGTCCGTTAGACCCGGGCATGGTCATCTACAAAGTGGTGATCGACAAAGGAGGTTACGAACGCACATACCTGAAAATGGATGAAAGTCCTTACATTCGGCAATAAAACCTAAAAAATCAATAACGATGATTCGATATAAACTAATCGCAATTCTGGGATTGCTGGGAATAACCATGAGTGTGTTTTCCCAGAAAAACGGGGACAACGAGCCCAGCGGGGAAAGCCAGATCTTTCGCTACACCAACCCCATTACCAGAGATACTTCAATTTCGATGCGCGACCATTGCATTATCAAAGTGGGCGACAAATGGTATTGCACCGGAACCTCCAATCCGGTGTGGACAGGCCCCAACCCAGGGGTGCGTCTGCTGGTTTCCGACGATATGATCAACTGGAAGCAGCATTCGTGGATCATCGACGCTAGCAAATTGCCAGCCGATTGCCCTTACAATGGCCGGTTTTGGGCACCCGAAATTCATTTTATCAAAGGAAAATACTGGCTTACCGTCAACAGCGGAAAGGTTACAAAAGAAGACCCAAAAGGAATGGCAACCCACCGTGTTTGGCTCTTCTCGTCCGACAACGTTACCGGGCCTTACATACTGGTGAACGGACCGCTTACCCCGCAATACAACAACGATGCAACATTGTTTGAAGATGAAGATGGACAAGTCTATTTCTATTGCAGCGGCAATGGTCTGTTTCAGGCAAAAATTGACCTTTCGACAGGCAAACTCATTGGTAAAGCCGAAAAATTTCTCGACAAGAAACAGCCCGGATGGCCCGAATGGATGGTGGGCGGCATTGAAGGACCGTTTGTAATCAAGCGCGACGGTACTTACTTCATGTTTTTTTCTACCTGGACAAGAGGCTATGAAGTTGGCCTGTTGAAATCGAAATCGCCACTGGGACCGTGGGAACTGGCTTCACCCGAACCGATTTTTGGCACACGAAAAAAAGGCTATCGCCCTGAATTGGCGATTGAAGGAGGATATGACAAACTCAAATTTACCGACACGCAGGATCCTTATTGCGAAACCGGACATAACTCCCTGTTCATCGGACCCGATGGAAATTTGTGGAGTTCATGCCATTACATGGGATACGAAAAACGTCCGTACCCCTACTGTTCCAATTTGCAGCCCTGGGAAAAGTTGCCGCAAATGGGAATCGAACCCGTATTTTATCAGGATGGAATGTTTCACATTCAAAGTCCTACATGGACAGAACAAATTGTGGAGACAAAAGTGGACAGAAAAAAATAAGTTGTCGGATCATTTTCGGTAAAAAATAAGTTACTTTGGTAAAAACCGGTTTTGCAAAAACGGCAACGACCATTCGGTTCGTTATCGAAAGCATGCCGGTAAAAAGATTGAATTCCGAACAGGTAAATTCAGTCACGACAACTGATAATAACTTAAAACCTATACCGATGAAAAAAATTGTTACTGCTCTTTTTCTCTTTTTGATGGCAATTCAATTATTTGCTCAATCAACGAGTGCAGAGATCCGGTTAAATCAGGTGGGCTTTCTGCCCAATTCACTTAAAGTTGCGGCGATCACCAACTTTCAGACAGACAGTTTCAACGTGATGACCACCGATTTAAAATCAGTAATTTTCAGAGGGGTATGCCTTCCATCGGCCTATTACGCCTCGTCCAATGAGAAAGTACAAATTGCCGATTTCACCCTTTTAAAGACACCCGGCAACTACGTACTGGTTGTCGATGGACTGGGTAAATCGGTGCCTTTCTCCATCGACGGCGACATATTCACCAATTTATCAAAAGCAAGTATCAAAGCCTTTTATTACAACAGGGCCTCAACGCCTATCGTAAGTGAATATGCGGGAATCTATGCCCGTAAAGAAGGCCATCCCGACACCACAGTGGTAGTACTTCCATCGGCCGCATCAGCAGGAAGACCGGCCGGAACCATTATATCAACTCCCCGAGGCTGGTACGATGCCGGAGACTACAACAAATACATCGTCAATTCCGGAATATCGGTGTTTACCCTCCTCTCCGCCTACGAAACCTATCCGGCTTACTTCGACACCCTAAATCTAAATATTCCGGAAAGCAACAACAACATCCCCGATATTCTCGACGAAGCGTTATGGAATATCCAATGGATGATGACCATGCAGGATCCGGCTGACGGCGGGGTATACCACAAATGCACCGAAGCCAATTTCAGCGCTTTTGCCATGCCGGCATTGGTAACCTCAACCCGTTATGTAACTGCTAAAGGTACCGCTGCCACGCTCGATTTTGCCGCCATCATGGCCATGACTGCCCGCATTTATAAAAAATACCTGCCTCAACTGGCCGATACCGCCTTAGCTCAATCACTAAGAGCATATTCCTGGGCTAAAAGCAATCCTTCGGTCGCTTTCAATAATCCGGCAGCATCGGGTAAATATCCGGCAGTAAATACCGGAGGTTATGGAAACAGTGATTTCAGCGATGAATTTTCGTGGTGTGCTGCCGAGCTATATGTCACAACAAAAGATCCAACCTATTACAGCCAGATAAAACTTGACGGTTCATACGGCCTGCCCGGCTGGGGCGACGTAAAAACACTGGGATTATTGTCTCTTCTGGTTCACAAAGATTCGTTGACTGCCGAAGCCGACACAACTCTGGCCAAACAAAAACTGATATCTCTTGTAACCAACAACCAAAGCAGCATTATTACTTCTCCGTACCGGATTCCGGGCGACTTTTACTATTGGGGAGGAAACAACGCGTATGCCAATTGGGGAATGCTGTTTATGCAGGCTTTCAGGCAAACCGGAAATGCCAGCTTTTTCAATGCGGCCATATCGTCACTTGACTATTTATTGGGACGAAATGCCACATCCTACTGCTTTGTCACCGGAACAGGCACTAAACACCCAATGAACATTCATCACCGTATTTCAGGCTCCGACGGGATCGCTGAACCGGTACCCGGTCTGTTGGTTGGAGGACCGGAAGCAAGCGACGTTACCGACTGTGGTGCTTCAAAATACCCTTCAACCTACCCGGCTAAATCCTATTCTGATATGCAGTGCAGCTATTCAACAAACGAAATAGCCATCAACTGGAATGCACCACTGGCCTTTCTGGCAGGAGCTATTCAGTCGGAATATAAAAAGTTTTTTTTTGAGTACATGCCCGGCTATTTTTCCATCTCGTCATCCGTAATATCTTTGCCCTATAAAAAAGGAAAAGATTTTCAGATCGTTATCGAAAGCAACACAAACTGGACCCTTACCCCTTCAGTTGATTGGATCTCCATCTCCTCTCCTTCCGGTAGCGGAAGTGGCACCATTCAGATAAACAGCCAGGGCAACAACCCGGGAGACTCCGTCCGGACAGGAAAAATCTATGTTTACCGGGAAGGAACCTTGACCGACTCAATCACCGTAACACAAAACGGGCTGAGGAAATCGTTTAAAATCGAAGCCGAAGATTACAGCAGCATGTCGGGGTTACAAACCGAAACCACTACCGATACCGGAGGTGGGAAGAATCTGGGGTATGCCGATGCCAACGACTGGGCAATCTATACACTCGACATCACCAGTGCCGGAGTTTACAATGTTATCTTCCGCCACGCAGGTTATGCCGGCAATTTCGACCTTTACATCAACGACGTTCTCATCCAGAATGTTGCTTTCACAAAAACAGCCGACTGGCAGGTATGGGAAAGCTACACCACTCAAATAAGCCTTCCCGAAGGACAACATGAACTAAAACTGAAGTTTAATGCGTCGGGCATTAATTTAAACTGGTTTCAGTTTGACTGGACAGGACCGCTTCGTGCTGAATGCCTGACGGATGGAAAGATCAAAATATATCCGGTTCCTGCCAACAAACACCTGACAATTGATTTTGGAACGATTGAACAAAAATCTGCCATTCAGATTATTTCGTTGGATGGCAAGCCCCTCCTGCAACAATCGGCAACCAACAGTCGTCGCGAAACCATCGATGTTTCGGGACTGAAAAAAGGAATTTATTTGATAACCGTTGATTCCGATAACGGAAAGCTCATAAAACAAATCGCAATCAAATAAGTCAACCAAATACTATATTACATTAGGAGGGATGATTTTCGGCAAAGCCGTAGATCATCCCTCCTAAAGTTATATAGGCAACAGTCGTTAGAGACAAAAAAACGCATAGGGTAAGGCTGGATACCACCATTTTCTCTTCCATCGTAATACTGTTTCCCCTTGGCAACCATTCTTTCGCCAACAAATTAAACATGATGTGTTGATTTACTGATAAAAACAACAAATCGTGTTTTTATTGTGTTTATCCAAAATTGAAAAATGAATATCCAAAATTGGAAGTCCCGTTCTTTGGCGCTATCTACTTTTACAACCAAAGATCAGAATAATTTATCAACAAGTAAGATTTGTTCAAATTGGATGGTTGGTCGCTCCGGCAGACTGTAACCGTTACGTAAATATATTTTTATGAAAGTTTCTATTTTCTTATTAATCAGTTTTTTATTTTTTGCTTCAAATTTGTATGCACAGAAAACCGTATCCCATACAGAAACCGATCCCAATTTTCAGATCTACATTTGTTTTGGGCAATCGAACATGGAAGGGAATGCGGCAATTGGAGAGGCCGACCGCACCGGTGTTGACAGTCGTTTTCAAATGCTGAGCGTAGCTCCCGACGATTCGCAACACATCGGAAGAGCTCCCGGCAAGTGGTACACCGCCAATCCCCCTTTGTGCCGATGGGACACCGGGCTAACCCCGGCCGATTATTTTGGAAGAACACTCGTCGACAGCCTCCCCAATAACATAAAAATAGGTGTGATTGTGATTGCTATGGGCGGAAGTGGCATCGACGCCTTCGACAAAGATCATTACATTCAGTACTACCAAAATACCGATGCGTGGCAGAAAGGTCTGATGGATATTTATGGAGGCAACCCGTATGCCAAGATCATTGAAATGGCAAAACTTGCCCGGCAATCGGGCGTCATAAAAGGAATATTACTGCATCAGGGTGAGACAAACAATGGTCAGTCCGATTGGCCTCAAAAGGTAAAAAAGATATACGATAACATACTGGAAGACCTTGATATGGCACCCAATTCAATCCCATTACTTGCCGGAGAAATGCTCCACCAGGAACAGGGTGGAATCTGCTGGGGTATGAACAGTATCATCGCAAAGTTGCCTTATTCCATTCCCAATTCGCAGGTCATTTCATCGGAAGGGTGTAACGGCAATGGCACCGATGGCTTTCATTTCTCGACCGAAGGTGCCCGTGAACTGGGACGACGTTATGGCCGGCAGATGTTATCGCTGGTGAAAACCTACAATTCCACGGAAGGAAAAACCGTCGATCACCTGCAAGCTGAAAGTACGCAGATCACCATGCTGACCGGATCGTTTCTTAAAATCCCGTTAACGGCTGTTTTTGCAGACAAACACACCCAGGATATCAGCTTCAGAGCAGATTATGAAATCAGCAATCCCGATGTCGTACAAATCAATAACGGAATTCTCACGGCGCTAAAAGACGGCGAAACCGCCATTACGGCAAGTTACAAAGGCGAACTTGGAGAAGAAAAACAACTTGTTTTTAACGTGGTCGCAACAACTTTCCCGCTAACAAACAACTTATTTAATCCCGACATCTGGGCCGACGGCAGCTTCAACGAAACAACCCGTACGTTAAAAACCGGACAATGGGGCTTTGGTGGCTGGCAATACGATGGCCTTGATCTTTCGGCATACAACTATCTGGTAGCAAGATTGGGCAGTAACAATACGGCCGATGTGGAATTTAAATTGTTCGACGGAAACAGCTATTGGGGAGCATCTACTTCAAACAAATTTGGAAATAAGAAAGAAGTGATAGTGAATTTACAAAAAACGAAGAAAAGCGATGGCACAACGCTCAATCCCAGCCACATCTTCATTGCTGGCTTTTGGTCAAACGGCAACAACCCTTTCGTTATCGACACGGTGTTCTTGTCCAATTCAAATGAATATGTCCAGACCGGTATAGATGCCCCTCTTTACACCGATACCGAATCGGGTCCTGTCGATGTATATTCTATAAAAGGAGAAAGAATCAGAATTCAGGTTGAAAAAGAAAAAGCAACCGAAGGATTACCCGCGGGAGTATATGTGGTTGGCAATAAAAATAAATTCGTTAAAATTTTAAAATCAGATAAATAGACCGATATAAAATGAAAATAGTAAAAACATTTTTCACATTAATGATTCTCTTCCAAATCAACCGGGTCATGGCCTGGGATGGGATGTCCATGCCGGAATTGCAGGTCGAAGGTCGCTATTTGAAAGATAGTTATGGGCGAATTGTTAACTTACATGGCTTTGCCCAGACCTATTCCCCGTGGTTTAACGAAGAAAATTCACAATGGGGCAACTATGACGTGGCAGCATGTTTAGCATACAACAAAAACATTATCGATGGAGTGCTGGCTGCCGGTTGGAAAGCCAATTTCCTTCGCTTGCACATGGATCCTTATTGGTCGAATACACCGGGAGTGTATGTAAACGGAGAATCGGATATCTCCTCCTTTGATTTTAACCGGTTCAAGAAATATCTCGATAATGTATTCGTACCCATGGCCCAATACGCGATTTCGCAAGGGCTATATGTCGTCATGCGGCCTCCCGGGGTTTGCCCCGACAGCATTGCACCCGGAGATGAATATAACCAATACCTTATAAAAGTTTGGGGTTACGTTGCACAACATCCTGCTTTAAAAAACAACCCCAACATCATGTTCGAACTGGCAAATGAGCCCATCAATATCTTGGGTACCGATGGCACATACGGTTCGGGTGCTCAGAAATATTTCGACAATTTGAAAACATACTTTCAATCGATTGTTGATGTGATCAGAACCAATGCCGATAATATCCTCTGGATTCCCGGGCTCGGATATCAATCACAATACCAGGGATATGCCCGCAATCCAATTGAAGGAATAAATATTGGTTACGCCGTACATGTTTATCCGGGGTGGTTTAACAGTGGCAATGGATATGAACCCTTTTTGCAGGGATGGAACAACCAGGTACAACCGGTTGCCGATTTTGCACCCGTCATGGTAACCGAAATGGATTGGGCTCCGGAAAAATACAAAAAATCGTGGGGCAAAGATGTTACCGGAACAGCAGGAGGTGAAGGATTCGGTGCCAATTTCAAAAAAATCACCGACGATTGTGGTAATGTAAGCTGGCTCATCTTTACGAGTCCTGACCTGCTTGATGACTTCGACGGGATTCCACCGGCCACCGGAGAGGAATATTCCTTCTGGAATGATCCGGAAGCTTGTCCCTGGCCGGTGCATCAGTGGTATCAGGATTATGCCGAAGAATATAATTTTGAAGGGGTTTCCGAAGAGTATTTAACCTTGTCGCACCTGGTAATGGAAAGCGGCAACAACATTCTCGTGCAAACCAACAGCTCTGTCAGCGTGAAGCTAAATGCAGTTTTTGCCGATGGCCACATCGAAAGTGTAGGCTCACAGGCTGAATATTCCGTCGACGATCCTTCGCTGGCGGAAGTTGTTAATGGTAGAATTTTTGCATTGAAGGAAGGCGAAACAAACATCAAAGTCGCCTATACGGACAAAAAAATTGGAAAAGAAACCTTTTCAGTACATGTTACCTGCACGACCTTTCCTCTTACCAATGGCTTGTTCAATCCGAATATCTGGGAAAAAGGTTCTTTCGACGAAACAACCCATACGCTGAAAACCGGGCTATGGGGATTTGGTGGCTGGTTATACGATGGTGCCGATTTGTCGGGTTATAAATACCTGATTGCCAAATTAGGAAGCAACAACACTGCCGATGTGGATTTTAAACTTTTCGACGGGAATAGTTACTGGGGAGCTTCAACTTCGAATAAATTCGGAAGCAACCGGCAAATTATAGTTCGCTTAAAATATGCCCAAAAAAGCGACGGCACACCACTCGACCCAAGCCATATCTACATTGCAGGCTTTTGGTCAAACGGGAGCAACCCTTTCGTCATCGATACCGTATTTCTTTCAAATTCCAGTGAATATGATATCCCAATGATTTTCACAAAAGACAACTGGGGAAATGAAATTTCAAAAATAGAATGGTTCAATTATTGTCAAAACTCAGGGCCTTCACCGAGTAAATCGTTTTTCGTATCGGCAGAAATGTTGAAAAATGAAGTTACGATAAAATCAACCACAAATTTCGAAATATCACTTTCTGAATCCGATGGTTATTCCTCATCCGTAATCCTTAACCAGCAAAACAGCATCTTATCCAATACCAAAGTCTATGTTCGCTTAAAAGAAGGGTTACAAAGAAACTCCTATACCGGGTCTCTGTCCATTACATCCGAAGGTGCCCAAAATGTTAAGGTTTCTCTGAGTGGATATGTCGATTTCCCGGTTGGGACAAACAATCTGAACCAAAGCGATATTCAAGTTATTTCAACGGAATATTATTCGATCACTGGTCAAAAAATCCAATGCATTGAAAACTCGCATGGTGTATTCATTCAACGGCAATTTTTGTCCAATGGGAGAGTTAAAGCAACAAAAGTGATCAGAAAATGATTCAATGTTTCCATTTTAAGATGAAAAGGTAGATTTCAATTTTCTCCTGGATTTCTCTTTATTGTAGTTCCAAATGTGCAGGAGCGTTGCCTCATTTTGCATTGCCCTGTCCAACTGTACCAGTAGGCGATGTTGGTGAAATAACACAATTCAGGGTAGAAGGTGTATTAGATGTATGAAGTTTCAGGTTTAATATGTCACTTTTTAAAGGTCAAATACACTTTTATCCAAATTTAGAAATTGAATATCTATAATCGAAAGTCACCCAAAAGAACTCATTTTACTTTTACACTCGCAAAAATTTCAAAATTATAAAAACAAAACAATGATTAATAACCTATTAATCCTGACTAGCACATTAGTTTTGGTCGTAACGGCTGAATATACACTGATTATTGGCTACATCACATTCCTAAACGGAAGAAAAGTCCCTGTCGCAGTATCTCCCAAAACCAGGCAAACAGGTAAAAAAAATAAAATTAAATCCTGACAAATAAACAATTAAAAAACTTGAACAAATAAAACTAAACTGACTAATAAAGATTTTATGAAGAATAAACGGTTTATAAACATTCTGCCGGCTTTGCTAATCACAGCAGGGGCATTGTCGGTTCTTTGCTCTTGTAAAATGTCGACCAAGACAAAAGAAGGCGGGATTCCAACGGAGAAATCGGTTGCCAATTTCGACTACTTTACATATAAAGGTTCAGACGACTTTTATAATAGCAACCCGCTACCGGCTGAAGATTGTTTCTATAACCCGATTTTGCCCGGGTGGTATTCCGACCCGAGTATATGTTCCAACGGAGAAGATTATTTTCTGGTTACATCAACCTTTTCCTACTTCCCAGGTGTCCCTATCTTTCACAGCAAAGATTTGGTAAACTGGAAACAAAT
>DAOQAB010000002.1:40138-81013 GCA_035353695.1 Prolixibacteraceae bacterium | reverse complement strand
TTACGACGGGCACCGGGCCATTCGGATTCAGGAATTTGACACAAAAACAGACAAAACCTTTGGCCCACGAAAAGTAATTGTAAATGGTGGCGTTCACCCCGAAGAAAAACCGATCTGGATTGAAGGCCCACATGTTTATAAAATTAATGGGAAATATTTCCTGATGGCAGCCGAAGGTGGTACCGGACCAAACCATTCCGAAGTTATTTTACGAGCAGAAGCTCCGATGGGTGAATATAAACCCTGGAACCGAAACCCCATCCTCACCCAACGGCATCTGGATCCCAAACGCCCCAATCCAACCACTTGTGCAGGACATGCCGACCTGATCCAAACCCAGAAGGGTGATTGGTGGGCTGTTTTTCTGGCATGCCGGCCAATCAACAACGATTTTGAAAACCTTGGACGGGAAACCTTCATGATGCCTGTCAAATGGAGTGAAGATGGATTTCCTTATATGACCCAAGGTGACGATCTGATACCATTGATCCAGCAAAAAGATGGAACACAACGGGCAAGCCGTGTCACATTTGGCAACTTCGAAAGCAACGATAATTTTGATTTCGCACGGTTAGGCTACGAATGGATGACCTTGAGAACACCTGCAACCGATCTTTATTCACTGGAAGAAGTTCCCGGATACCTCACCCTAAAATGTGCCGATGTCAGCGCATCTGAAAAAAAGACCCCGGCTTATGTATGCAGGCGTTTACAACATCACCAGTTCGAATGCACAACCAAAATCTATTTTCAACCTGCTGATGAAAAAGAGGCAGCGGGGCTTTTGCTTTATAAAGATGAGACCCACCAATACTTTCTATCGGTTTGCAAATCAGCCGAAGGAAGAAAGATTTGTCTCAACAAAATATCCGATTCTCCGGTCGAAACACTTGCTTCGGCCAGCATGATGGATAACACCTCACCGATAATGCTGAAAGTTGTTTCGACAGGAATTTATTACGATTTCTATTATGCCACCGATGATAAGTTCTGGAAATTACTGACCGACCATGTCGATGCCCGATATCTTTCAACGGCAAATTCATTTGGTTTTACCGGCACAACCATTGGCATGTATGCAACGAAAAAGCTTTGACAAAACCAACGAATCCCGCGGTAGAAAAACAGACAATACAACAGAACCAAGTATAAATATTAAAAAATTGCTTATGAGAAAAATCAAGGAGAATTACCGATCCCGCACACGAATGGATCAGATTTTCAGTACAGGAAAGACGCTTTCTAACTCTTTTCCTGTAAAAAACGAACAGGTTTCGCCATTTCAGTCAATGGGAAATAAGTAACTCATTTTATATTAATAGTATAATGAAAAGAAAAATCGAAAAACTACAACAACTAATTTCTATACCTCGTAACTGGGGTTGGAAATTGTGGGTAACAAGATTTTTGTTCTTATTCATGGTCCTAAGCAGCTCAACCGTATTTGCCCAAAAGAAGGTTGCGGTTAAAGGTTTGGTCACCGATGAGAAAAACGATCCTATTACCGGAGCAATTGTTGTACTGAAAGGGAATACTACAACGGGTACTGTTACGGATATAAATGGAGAATTCTCCCTCAATATTCCGGAAGGGAACCAGTTTCTCGTTATTTCATTTGTAGGGATGGAATCACAGGAAGTTGAAGTATCCAGTACAAAAAAAATAAACGTAACCCTAAAAGAGAAGAGCACCCTCTTAAGTGAAACCGTGATCATTGGATACGGACAACAGAAAAAAGAGAGCGTTGTGGGAGCAATTACTCAAGCCAAAGGTGAAGTTTTGGAAAAAACCGGGGGCGTATCGAGTGTCGGTATGGCACTGACAGGAAACCTGCCGGGTGTGGTCACCGTTTCGACCAAAGGTACACCCGGCGATGAAGATCCTAAAATCTACATTCGTGGTCAGAGTACCTGGAACACCAGCGATCCGTTGATTTTGGTCGATGGAATCGAACGTAAAATGAGCAGTGTTGACATCAGTTCGATTGAAAACATTTCGGTACTGAAAGATGCTTCTGCTACAGCAGTATTCGGGGTAAAAGGTGCCAACGGCGTAATCCTCATCACAACCAAACGAGGCAAAGACGGCAAAGCCGATATCCGGGTAAGTCTCAATTCAACTGTTAAGGTTCCATCGCTACTGGCAACAAAATATGATTCTTACGATGCACTTCGTGTTCGTAATGAGGCAATTGAAAGAGAAGTATCGCTGAATGAAGCTGCATGGGAAGAATATACACCATTGGCTGAGCTTAATAAATACCGTAATCCGAGCAACCAGGAAGAAGCCGAGCGTTATCCCAATGTGGATTGGGCAAATGAATTGGTTAAGAAATTTGCCATGTCGTACAATGCCAATGTAAGCGCTTCTGGAGGTACTTCTTTTGTAAAATATTTCTCTTCGATGGATTATTTGTACGAAGGGGACATCTTAAAGAAAATCGACAACGGAAAATCGTATGACCCGGGATATGGCTACCGCCGTATCAACGTCCGCAGTAACCTCGACTTCAATTTAACAAAAACAACAATCCTCACAGCAAACCTTGCCGGCTCATACGGCGTGAAACAAGATGCCTGGAACCAAGACTCATGGGAATACCGCATCTGGCAGAGCATCTATAGTAACCCGCCCGATGCGTATCTGGCCCGCTACCCCGACGGTTCGTGGGGCTACTATGAGGACCACGAAGTGGATGCAGTAAACTCCCTGTTAACCATTGGGAATAACGGTATCCGGAAAATTACAACCACTCAAATCAATACCGACTTCACGTTGAAACAAGACCTTAGCATGATCCTGAAAGGTTTGAATGCCAAGGGAACCCTCTCATTCGACAATACGTTTAAAAGCGTTGGTGGTATTTACGACAATGGTAGTGTTCAACAGAAGTATATTAATCCCGTAACGGGCGAAGTTACTTATAGTAATTATTTGGGGACAAATAAATTCGATTTCATTCCTGGCCGCTGGAGCACTCGGTCTGATGCAACATATACAAATATGTGGGGAGGAAGTGAAAACTACCGAAAACTCTATTATCAGTTACAGCTGGACTATGCTAAAAAATTTGGGAAACATGATGTAACCGCTATGGGACTGTTCAGCCGCGATAAATATGCCACCGGCAGTGAGTTTGAACACTTCCGTGAAGACTGGGTATTCCGTGCCACGTATAATTATGCATCCAAATATTTTGCCGAATTCAATGGTGCCTACAACGGTTCTGAGAAATTTAGCTCCGAAAATCGTTTCGCATTCTTCCCTTCAGGAGCTCTGGGTTGGATGCTTACCGAAGAAAAATTCATGAAAAATATCCGATTCCTGGATATGCTTAAAATCCGTGGTTCTTATGGACAGGTGGGCGACGATAATGTATCGGAACGCTGGCTCTATATGACTCAATGGAAAAATGAGAATGTAGCCCCACTGGGTGCTAAAAGTGGAGACAACAGCCCTTATACCTGGTGGTATGAAGATAAAATTGGGAATGAAGACATTCATTGGGAAAAAGTTACAAAAACCAATTTAGGCGCTGATTTTTCTATCTTAAAGGGATTAGTTGCGGGTAGTATCGATGTGTTCAACGACTATCGTACCGATATTCTGCTTGCAGGAGCCGATCGTTCCGTACCTTCTTATTTTGGTGGCACTCCAGCTACTGGTAACATGGGGAAAGTTCGGGTAAAGGGGTATGAATTTGAACTCCGGTTTAATAAAACCCTGAATAAGGATATGCGCCTTTGGGGTAACTTCAGTATGGCCCATTCGAAAGACAAAGTCATCGAAGCCGATGATCCTTATTTGAAAGATGATTATCTGAAAAAAGAAGGAAAACAAATCGACCAGACCCGTTCGTATGTCGGTAGTGGATATTACAACACCTGGGATGAAGTATACAGTAGCACAAAATTAGACTCTTATGACAAAGAAAAGCTACCGGGCAACCTCAATATGATCGATTACAACGGTGATGGTGTGATCAACACCTACGATCAGGTTCCTTACGGATATCCTGAACGTCCGCAAAATACCTACAATGCAACCATTGGTTTTGAATGGAAAGGTTTCAGTGCATACGTTCAGTTCTATGGCGTAAACAATTGCAACCGTTACGTTTCGTTGGCCAGTTTCTCAGGACACATGGACAGGGTTTACAACCTTGGAACATTCTGGACCCCGGAAAATACCGATGCCGATGCACCCATGCCACGCTGGAATACCCACATGGATTACTCCGGAACGACCTATTTATACGATGGTTCTTATCTCCGATTGAAAAATGTGGAAATTGCTTATACGTTCAAAGAATCCAAATTACAAAGGATGGGTGTGAACGCCCTCCGTATTTTTGTGAATGGCAACAACCTGTGGATGTGGACCAATATGCCTGACGACCGGGAAGTGAACATGGGCTCATCGTCCGCTTATCCTACGGTGAAACGTATCAATTTAGGTCTTAATATAACTTTCTAAAAAAAGGCACAATGAAAAAATATCTATATAAAATCTTAAGTGGATTTGTCTTTATAAGTCTGATAGGATTGACCTCTTGTACCGACTATCTCAACCGTGCTCCGGAAGCAGAAATATCGTCAACCGACGCATTCATCAACTTCACTAATTTCCAAGGATATACCGAAGCCCTCTATTGCCTTGTCCCTGAAATTCAAAGCAGGGTTTGGGCATGCGACTGGATGTTGGCCGACGAAATCATCCACAAAGAAGGTGGTATCTGGTTAAACGATTTATTCGATAAAGGAGACTATTGGGGTTGGACTAACAGCTCATGGATCTCTTATCTGGATGGAGATGTCAATTCTGCGCCATCGACAAGTGGTAGTGGTGGTAAACCCCTTTGGACGAATTGCTGGTATGGAATTCGCAAAGCAAATCTGGGATTGGAGAATCTGGAAAACCTTACCAATGCAACACAGGAAGAAAAAGACTTTATCAAAGGACAGTTGTTGTTCTTCCGCGCCTGGTTCCATTTTGAATTGATGAGCTATTGGGGAGGACTACCCTATATCGACAGGACATTGTCTTCAAACGAAACCTTGAATTTCCCCCGGTTAAGCTTTCAGGAAACGGCCGATCGGGCTGCTGAAGATTTCAGAGCTGCTGCCGATCTTCTGCCTGCTGATTGGGAAAAAACCTCTACTGGAAGTTTAACTCCCGACAAAAACCAGCTTCGGATTACCAAAGTAATGGCGTTGGCTTATTTGGGTAAAGATTATCTCTACGCAGGTAGTCCCTTAATGAACAAAGAAACGACAGGCAATGCAACTTATAATACCGATTATTGCCAAAAGGCCGCAGCAGCTTTTGCTGAAATGCTGAAATATGTTGACAGAGGCGAAAGCTTTGTCAAATTGGTGAATTTCAGCGACTACAGTTCACTTTTCTACACAGAAGGCCGCAGTCAGATACCCGGATACCCGGAAGCCGTCTTTATGGCTCCGGTAATGAGTGCATGGTTATCTGGTTGCCCCTGGGGTGCTAGTTCCATTTTTACTGAAGCAAACATTGGTGGGGGGTACACATCACCGAATGCCAGATATGTTGAGAATTACGGAATGGCCAACGGATTACCAATCGACGATCCGGAATCGGGTTATAGCAAGACGGATCCATGGGCCAATCGGGATCCTCGTTTTTATCACGACATTGTCATCGATGGCGATCAAGTGATTAAAGGTTCAGCGCCCGCCAACAAAGAACAGTACCGGTATGCAGCACTTTACACCAATGGTGCCAGCCGCAACAACCAGGGTTCGGGCCGTACCGGTTACCTCATCCGTAAGTTAACTCCAATGATTGCAAACGATATCGATGGTGGGTGGGATAGCAAAAACTATATGCATTTGTCTTGGATGCGTTTAGCCGATGTTTATCTGATGTATGCCGAAGCGGTATTGCAAGGATATGGTTCTGCAACCAGTAGCGTCCCGGGTTATATCACCGCCGAAGCAGCGTTCAATAAAGTTCGTACCCGCTGTGGAGCTGGTACCGTAGCCCAAAAATACGTTGCCGACAAAGACAAATTTATGAGCGAAATCATTCGTGAACGTGCAGTAGAACTGGCTTTTGAAGGCGACTTCCGTTTCAACGATCTCCGCCGCTGGATGCTTGCCGGAGAACTGAAATACCGTGAAAAAACAGCGATCGACTTTGACCGTGGTCCGGATGGTAAACCGGTTAACGTCAGTGAAAGAGTTCTCTTAACTCGTCCATTTGAAAACAAACACTACTGGTTGCCTTTGAAAATAGATGATATATCGCTCTATCCTGAGTTTAAACAAAATCCGGGATGGTAATAAGCAGTTTTTTAACTTTAAAAGGAAAAAAATAATGAAACATATAAGAATAGGACTGATTTTATTCGGGTTGTGCTTCAGTTTCACAATGGGAGTGGCAGGACAAACTCCAAAGGAAGAAAACACAGAATCCGCAGGCAGCGATTCTTTGGTGCACGTAGCATACAGCACCGTGGATAAACGGGACTTGCCAGGCGCCATTTCGGTATTGAATCCGACAGAATACCTGAATAAACATTACGGAACTTATCCACTGGATGGTACCTCTGCCTTTATTGGAGGAGAAAACCTCTGGGATTTGGGAGACAAACTGATACTGATCGATGGGGTACCTCGTGCAATTAGCGATATCACTTCCACCGAAATAGAACAAATTACCTTTCTAAAAGGAGCAAACGCAGTGGTTCTTTATGGAAGCCGTGCGGCCAATGGGGTGATCCTCATTACATCCAAACGAGGATCGATTGGTGATCGCAAAAGTAACATCCGGGTTAATGCAGGAATCAATGTACCTAAAGCTTATCCCAATTTCTTAGGATCGGCTGAATACATGAAATACTACAACCAAGCCTGTCTGAACGACGGATTGGAAGCATTATACGATGATGAAACCATCAACAACTACGCTTCCCACGCCGATCCATACCGGTATCCCGATGTAGACTACTTTTCATCCGATTTTTTACGCAAATTCAGCAACAGCTATTCGGCCAATGCGGAATTTTCAGGTGGTTCAAATCGGGCCAGGTTCTATGCTACAACTGGGATTGAACGCCAAAACTCTTTACTGAAATTTGGCGAAGGGAAAAATGAAAACAACACCCGTTTTAATGTACGAGGCAACATTGACCTTAAACTGAACGATTACATAAGCACTTACGTGAATGTTTCGACGGTATTTTCAGATAGCCGCTCGGCCAACGGACGTTTTTGGAGCCAGATCGACTCCATTCAGCCACACCGTTTTTCGCCGCTCATTCCAATCGATATGATCGAGAAAAATGCAACAGATGCTCAAGTGCTGGTTGATGGAAGCCGTCATATCATCGATGGGAAATATCTGCTGGGAGGTTCTCAGGAATACCTGACCAATCCAATTTCCGATGTATATGCCGCCGGGTACAAAAACAACACCAGCCGTCAGTTCCAGTATACCGAAGGGGTTGATGTCAATCTGATGAAATTATTAAAAGGGCTCTCGTTCCACACTCAAATGAGTGTCGATTATTCCAATTCATACATCGAATCGATCGATAATACCTACGCGGTTTATGTTCCTGATTGGAACAGCTATTCAGCATCAGACTCCATCGGTGTTTTAACCAAATACAACAAGGACAGAAACACCGGAAATCAAAACCTGAGTAACAACTGGAACAACCAGCTCATCGACTTCAATGCCCATTTTGACTATGCAAATACATTCAAAGAAAAACACAATGTATCAGCCATGTTGGTCGCTTCAGGCAGTCGCAGCCGTCAAACCGGAGATTACCAATACCGCACCAATACAAATTTGGGATTACAAGTATCGTACAATTATGCTCATAAATATTTTGCCGATTTCAGTGGTGCCATTGTCAGCTCTACTAAACTATCCGAAAACAATCGGGTGGCAATTTCACCTACATTGAGCCTTGGATGGGTATTAAGCGACGAAGATTTTCTGAAAGGCTCAAGTGTTGTTAACCGTCTGAAATTAACAGCGTCGGCAGGCATTGTAAATACAGATTTGGATTTCAACAGTTACTATCTGTATGATGCAAACTACTCCCCCACCGCCTATTTTTCATGGTGCGATGGTTCATGGGTAAGCAGGGCAACTACGATTTCCCGTGATGAAAATAAGAACCTTACTTATGCAAAAAGGAAAGAAGCCAATTTCGGCATCGAAGGCTCACTGCTCAACGAAACAATGAATTTTCAAGCTACCGCATTCTATATCAAAAAGGATGGAATACCGGTACAGAGCTATACGCTTTATCCAAGTTTCTTTAAGACCGGTTGGCCAGAAACCTCCTTTGTTCCCTACACAAACTTCGAGGCCAATAGCTACAAAGGATTTGATTTCCAGGTTTCTTATAACAAAAAGATGGGCGAAGTTCACCTAAATCTTGGTCTCGCCGGAACGTATGTTGTGAAAACTGCTGAGAAACGCGATGAAATGTATGCCGATTCGTATCGCAACCGTGCAGGCAAAGCTCTTAATGCCATCTTTGGTTTAGAAAACGAAGGGTTCTTTATGAACCAGGCAGACATTGACAACCATGCCGTTCAAAAATTTGGCGAAGTAAAACCTGGCGATATCAAATACAAAGACCAAAACAACGATGGTGTTGTCGACGAACGGGATGAAGTGCTGATCGGACATTGGAACAGCCCATTTACCTGTGGCTTGCACCTTACTGCTCAATGGAAAAATTTCACCCTCTTTGCACTGGGTACAGGCTCGTTTGGCGGTACCGCTATTAAAAACGGCAGCTACTACTGGGTTTATGGGAATAACAAATATTCTGAAGTCGTTCGCAATAGTTGGACCGAAGAGACAAAGAACACAGCCGATTATCCTCGCTTAACAACCCTGAGTGGCGATAACAATTTCCGCTATTCTGATTTCTGGACCTACAGCACCAATCGTGTCGATCTTTCCAAAGTGCAGTTAACATACTCGTTACCAGAGAATTTTTTCAAAAATTCTTTTATAAAAAGCATGAACGTTTATGTAAGTGGAGCTGATCTGCTGACAATATCCAAGAATAAGGAATTGTTGGAACTTAATATTGCAAAGAAACCACAGAACCGTTTCTTCAATTTAGGTGTCAAAGCGGTATTCTAATTAGATCATTAAAACAAAAAAGGATATGAAAACGAAATTAATCATATTATTAGCGTTGGTTGTACTCTTTACCGGTTGTGCCGATTGGTTATCTCCAGCCGATGAGAATAACCGTCAGCTTGATGACATCTATACCGACGCAGCCTTTGCAGAGGGACTTTTACTAAACGGCTATGTCCGTCTGCCCAATGGAAGCTATTCTTTCAGCGATGTGGCAACCGACGATGCGGTATCAAACAACGACGATAACAGTTATCTTTTGATGGCCATTGGTAAATGGTCAGCAATGAATAATCCAACTGATCAATGGACAGGTTGTTTTGCGGCCATCCAATATCTGAACCTGATTTTAAAGGAAGCCGATAAAGTTGATTGGGCGCTCACCGGTGAATATACCAAAGAGATGTTCAATGACCGGATGAAAGGGGAAGCTTACGGATTGCGGGCATTCTTCATGTATTATCTGTTACAGGCTCATGGTGGCTGGACATCGGATGGTAAACTCTTGGGAGTCCCTATCTATACCGAACCGCTCTCTGGAAATTCAGATTTTACTCAGCCCCGAAACACCTTCGAGGAGTGCGTTCAGCAAATATATAAGGATTTGGATTTAGCTGAAAGTTACCTGCCTCTTGACTATGAAGATGTAACCGACAGTAGTGCAGTCCAGATTCCTGCCAAATATGTTGGCAAGACAAACAAATCGGATTATAGCCGGGTATTTGGAGCAAACAACCGTCAACGTATGTCTGCACGCATTGTAAAAGGAATACGAGCCAAAGTATCTTTATTTGCCGCCAGCCCCGCTTTTAGCGAAGGAACAACCGTTACCTGGGAAAAAGCTGCTGACGACGCAGCCACCGTTCTTGACCTGATTGGTGGTGTTTCGGGAATGGCCAGCAATGGTGGTTATTGGTATGCCAAAAAGAATGCATCAGAAATCAATGGTTTGGTATCAGGATCAAATCCAATGGAAATCCTTTGGAGAGGCAACTTAGAGGATTCCAAAAGTTTGGAAACCGACAATTATCCTCCGACTCTTTATGGAAGTGGTCGTGTAAACCCAACACAAAACTTGGTCGACGCATTTCCAATGGCCAATGGATATCCAATTTCCGATCCCAATAGTGGATACGATGCAACGAAACCGTATACAAACCGGGATCCGCGCTTAACCCTCTATATTGCTTACAACGGAAGTAAAATGGGATCAAGCAGTACCACAATTTATACAAAAGTGGGAAAAACAACCGATGGATTGGATAACATATCAACATCGACCCGCACAGGTTACTACATGCGCAAGTTGCTCCGCGAAGATGTAAACCTCAACCCAACAAGTACAACAACTCAAAAACATTACGTTGCACGAATCCGTTATACGGAATTGTTTTTGGCTTATGCCGAAGCTGCCAATGAAGCTTGGGGACCCGATGGGAAAGGTACACATGGATATTCTGCACGTGAAGTGATTGCTGCTTTACGACTGAGAGCTGGAATTACTCAGCCCGACAACTACCTTGCTTCGATTAACAGTAAAGAAGATATGAGAAAGTTAATCCGCAACGAAAGACGATTGGAACTGTGTTTCGAGGGTTTCCGTTTCTGGGATCTGCGCCGTTGGAAAGAAAATATCACCGAAACGGCCAATGGAATGAAAATTACAGCGGATGACAACATGATCGTTACTCCTGTTGAAAACCGGCAGTACAACAATTATATGTATTATGGACCAGTACCTTATAGCGAAGTGTTAAAATGGGGTTTAACACAAAACGCCGGGTGGTAAGTCAATTAATATTAAACTGAAAGAAAATGAAAAAGTTAATTTTTAGTACACTGATAGTTCTCTCTCTCTTTACAGCTTGCCATAATCAGGACTGGGAATTTCCTGATTATGACTATACCACGGTGTATTTCGCATATCAAACACCGGTAAGGACGCTGATTCTTGGAGAGGATATTTATGATAACACCCTTGATAATGCACACAAATGCAAAATTATGGCAACCATGGGCGGGGTCTATGAAAATAAAAAAGACCGGACCCTGGATGTCGTTGTCGATAATTCGCTCTGTGAAAATCTGAGATTTGATAGTCTTGCAGGTGCAAGCGTAATGCCAATGCCTGCTGATTACTACTCACTTCCTGCTGATATGAAAATTGTAATACCATCGGGTTCATTGACCGGCGGCATTGAAGTACAGTTAAAAGATGCGTTCTTCGCTGATCCTACATCATGCAAGAAAACATATGTGATTCCATTACGAATCGCTGCAGTAACAAATGCTGATTCCATTTTAAGCGGAAGCAGTATGGTCGCAAATCCGGACCCAAGAGTTGCTGCGGACTGGTCAATTCAACCCAAGAACTATATCCTTTATTGCGTTAAATACGTAAATCCATGGAATGGAGCCTATTTGCGTCGCGGGATCGATGTAGGAACAGGGAATGGAAACCCGGCTCTTGATACAACAGCAATCTATCACAATCAATACGTTGAACGTGATCAGGTCGTTAAAATGAAAACGCTGTCAATGGATGAAGTTTCTTTATCCATGATTACCAAGGATAAAGGTACAAAAGAGAATATGCCTTTTGAACTTAGAATCAAAATTGACAATGCTGGAAAATGTACGGTTTCAAATCCCGAATCAGCATCTTATAAAATCACTGGTAGCGGTGAATTCGTCAACGACGGAGATATGTGGGGTGGTGAGAAAAAAGATGTGATGCGTCTGAAATACCAGATCGATTTTGGAACATCAACCCATACATTTACCGACACATTGGTTATGCGCGACCGACAAGTCGTTATTGAAACATTTGATCCGGTTGTTCTCAAATAATAGTTTGATCATTTAACTCTTCAAGCCGGGAAAGTTTTCTTTCCCGGCTTATTTTTGATTAAAAGTCAAAATCCTAAGCCAAACCGACTACTCCCTTCCAATCAATACCTTCACCCGGTAATGCGATTTATCGGAAACAGGAGATAACGACAAATAGCCCTGCGTTATCCTTCCATCTTCGACCCGTAGTGGTTGTTGCTTTTCAGTGTAAAGATGATCCTGCATCAGCTCACAGGATGAAGAAAAGTAATCGACAGATAAAGTTCCCGATTGCGAAGGGTATACAAAACGGTCGTAAAAAATCCGGGCAACCATTCCCATGGTCATACGAAGATTGATTTCAACACAGGGATGAAGATAAAAAGCCTCCTCTTTTCGATAGATCAGCATATCAACACCCAGATAACCAGAATAGCAGGAAGCAATCTTTTTCTGAATAAACTGTTGCAGACGAATTTGAACTTTCATCAGGAGATCAATGGAAATGTATCCGGTTACTGTTTTCAAAATAAAATGATCGCTGACAAGCAAATTTCTTTGATAAATTCCCTGACTATCGGTTTCGAACAACGAATAGCCTTCAAAAGAAACCTTCCCATCAATCGTTTTGAATTCCATCGCAAAGTCCAGCACCTTGGGATATGCCCGCTCGCCCATGACGCACCCCTGCTTTTTAGCCACATTACGACACCATCCCAACGCATTTTCCGACAGGTTGCCGCTGCACCAGAAAAGGCCTCTCCCACTCCCCGACCAAGGCGCTTTAAAAACAACCGGTGCATATTGAATCGCAAAATCTTTTACTTCATCGGCCAATAACTCCCGACCAACCGGAGGTAAAAAAGGAGCAAGCTCTTCATCATCGTTTAAAAACTGCAAGGCATCTATGGCCGTTCGGCGATGCGACAACCTGCGTACTTCATCCAGTCGGTTTTTTGACGGCAATAATCGGTCTCCAGCTCCCAGCACCTTCAGTTTTTTACGAACAACCGCATCCCATCCCCAGGGGACTACTTCATCCAACAAAGAAAAATCGGGACTGGAATAAACCCGAACATCCTCTATCTGAGGAAAAAGAGCGTGAATTTGAGAGAACCACTGCGGTTCTTTCAAACTGGCCAACACCATGTCGCCCGGCGCGGCATACCACAAAGGCAGGCAAGCCACATCGGACGCAAAAGTCTGGGCCAAAGAAGGCGGATCGAAATTCTCGTCACCATTGGCCAAAGCCAGATCATGATCGGGATTGAACAGATAGATCGTATGGGTAGTCATCCCTCAAAAGAATCAAAAATGAACACCCGAAACATAGACCCACTTCCCGTTCTCCCGCTCAAAAAACGATCGCTCCTGAAGTTGCTGCAGTTCACCATTGGCAAGAAACAAAGCCCTGAAGACAACCACCCCGGTAAGGTCATTTTCCTTTCCGGCTTCCGTACTCAAAATGGTCAGTCCCATCCATTGCACCGATCGGGACCAACGTTCAATGCTTTTTCTTTCCTTCACCGGACGGGTTTTGGAGTGATGGCTCCGCATCAGATAGTCCACATCGATTTTGGTAAATGCCACATAACGAGATCGCATCAACTCTTCTGCCGTAGCAGCATCTCGTTTACCCGACAAAATCAGAGAACAGCATTCGTCGGCTGGTTTTTTCGATCCACAGGCACAGTATTCCATCGTGAAGCAATTACAAATCCAACAATTTCGTCTTCTCCAAATCTTTTGCCTCGGACTGAAAAACTTCTGTAAAATCGATTTTCAACGATTGAAACTCCTCATCCATAACCAGTTTATAACCCGGGATCATGAGCTTGGGAGCAGTTGTCTTCTGCTTGCCTTTGTTTGCTTTCCAGTAATCGGAGAGCAGTTTCCGGTTCGCGGAGTCGAGGGCAACAAACTGATCTGACTTTTGATCGTGATAAAACTCGTAATCGCTTTTGATGGTACGTAAAACTGGCATAGCAACTTCTTTCTGGTTATATTTCACAAAGATAAAGCCCTTCCTGGTTTTTCAAATGTCAATTAAAAAATAGAGTCTGTTTTATTGTCTGCGCATCCTTTTTTCAATCCTTCAATTTCTGATTTTAATTCTACTTTTGTACCGTTTAAATCAATTCAGCCTTTGACATTCAACACCCGCCATATCGATTTGCCGATAATTTCCATCATTCCGGAGATACAAGCCCGAACAAAGGAACACAACACGCTCCTGATAAGCGCACCTCCGGGAGCCGGGAAAAGCACCATTCTTCCGCTGGCCCTGCTCAACGAGCCCTGGCTGGCCAATCAAAAAATCATCATGCTGGAACCCCGCAGACTGGCGGCACGAACGATTGCCGAACGGATGGCTTCCCTGCTGGAAGAAGAAGTGGGAGAAACGGTGGGTTATCGCATCCGCTTTGAAAGCAGGATTGGAAAAAACACCCGCATCGAAGTGGTCACCGAAGGCATTCTCACCCGGATGCTGCAATCGGACAATACCCTCGACGGAGTCGGGCTGGTTGTTTTTGATGAATTTCACGAGCGAAGCATCTTTGCCGATGTCGCTTTGGCACTTTGCCGGGAAGCCCAGCAAATTTTACGTCCCAATCTGCGTATGATCGTCATGTCGGCAACCCTGAACCTGCCCATCCTTTCCGAGTTGCTTCAGGCGCCGGTAATAACCTGCGAAAGCAGGCAATATCCGGTAACCATTCATTACTCCGGAGGAGCCGATGTGACCCTGTTGCCCGAGCTCACCGCTCAAACAACGATAAAGGCGATCCGGGAAAACCAGGGCGATATTCTGGTTTTTCTGCCCGGTGAAGGGGAAATTAAAAAGTGTGAAAAGATTTTAAATGCCGAAAATACCGGGTGTCTGGTTTACTCGCTTTATGGAATGCTGGCTCACGGAAAACAGCGAGCCGCCATTTTGCCCGATCCGCAGGGACGCCGGAAAATCATCCTGGCAACCTCCATTGCCGAAACCAGTTTAACCATCGAAGGAGTTGAAGTGGTTGTTGACTGTGGTTTCGGGCGAACATCAAAGTTCGATCCCCGATCCGGTTTGTCGCGACTGGAAACCATACCTATTACCAAAGATGTTGCCGACCAGCGTGCCGGCCGTGCCGGAAGACTGGGCCCCGGAGTCTGCTACCGTATGTGGACATCGGCCACCCAGCAGCAACTTTCCGATCACCGTGTCCCCGAAATTCTGGAGACCGATTTAGCCGATCTGCTCCTTGATCTGGCACAGTGGGGCGTTACCGATGCTTCGCAGTTAACATGGCTGACACCTCCTCCCAAAGGCGCACTAATGCAGGCTTCCGAAATTCTGCACCAGTTGGGGGCCCTCGAAAACGGGCGCATTACCGACCACGGAAAAGCAATGCACCGGCTGGCCTGCCACCCGCGAATTGCACACATGCTGATCAGGGCCGAAGAGTACCGGCAGTTGCCGCTGGCTACCGACTTGGCGGCTATACTCGAAGAACGCGATCCGCTGCCCGCTGAAGCCGGTATCGACATCAACCTGAGGATTGAAGCGTTACGCACTCAACGCAGGGACGATCGGCTGTCGAAGCCGATGAAAAAGATCGAAAAGGCGGCGGCATCGTACCGGAACCTGATGAAATGCTACGTCAGCAACGATCCGTTTGATCCGTACGACACCGGATTCTTGCTCGTCCACGCCTATCCCGAACGGATTGCCTGTGCCCGCGTGGGGAACAATGCCCAATTCCAGCTTTCAAACGGGAGCATTGCCATGGCCGGTCACAAGGACGATCTGGCCCATGAATCATGGCTGGCGGTTGCCCACCTGAATGCACGCGAAGGCATGGGGAAAATATTTTTAGCATCACCGCTAAACCCCACCGATCTGGCTCCACTGGTCAAACAGCGCGAAGTAATTACCTGGGATACCCGCAGGGGCGGATTAATTGCTGCTTCGGAATTATACATCGGGAACATCGTGCTCCAGTCGAAACCACTTCCTTCACCCGACGAGAAACACCTGACAAAGGCAATTTCTGAAGCCATAAAGAAAGAGGGCGAACGACTGCTCCACTTTTCGGAAGAGGTTATCCAGTGGCAAAACCGGGTAATGAGCCTCCGGAAATGGAACCCCGAAGAGAACTGGCCCGA
Source organism: Prolixibacteraceae bacterium (assembly GCA_035353695.1). Classification (GTDB taxonomy): domain Bacteria; phylum Bacteroidota; class Bacteroidia; order Bacteroidales; family Prolixibacteraceae; genus CAYMTR01. The sequence continues at coordinate 64,882 of DAOQAB010000002.1, read as the reverse complement.
CGTGTCGACCCAAAATTTGCTGCAACGCAACGAAGAGTGGCTTTCGCCCTATCTGAACGGAATCCGCAAACCGGAAGAGCTAAAGAAAATTGATCTGGTCAGCGCATTGCAATCCCATCTGGATCATGAACAGCAACAACAACTCAACGCCCACGCTCCAGCAAAAATAAAGGTACCCAGCGGGTCGGCAATTGCGCTGGAATATTTTTCGAACGGCGCCCCGCCGGTGCTGGCTGTCCGCCTGCAGGAAGTTTTCGGTATGGCCGACACACCCAGGATCAACAACGGGAAAACGGCGGTGGTGATGCACTTGCTCTCCCCTGGATTCAAACCAGTCCAGGTGACATCCGATCTCCGAAGTTTCTGGAACAACACCTATTTTGAGGTTCGGAAAGAGCTGAAACGGCGTTACCCCAAACACGCCTGGCCCGACAATCCCTGGACGGAAGAAGCGGTCAGAGGGGTAAAACGAAAATAAAACAGTTCCACCAGACAAACCGATTTTCAATACATTCTCCAAAGAACTCCCCGACTTTCCTTACGAAAAATCTAATCGTTGGAAATTTTTTCTTACTTACCGGTGAACAAAACATCGGTTTAAAACGTCTTTTAGGAAAATTTTAAACTTAAAAATTATGACTGAAAGAACCGGTATCATAACGTTTGCAGGAAAACCTGTAACCCTTGTAGGAAATGAAATCAAAGTAGGAGAAAAAGCACCCGATTTTGGTGCATCTGATCAAAATTTACAAACCGTCAAACTCTCTTCGTTTGCAGGAAAAACGGTGGTGATTGCCATATATCCATCGATCGACACCGGCGTTTGCCAGAAACAAAACCGTAAATTCAACGAGATTGCCAACAGCATGAACGATGTGGTGGTGCTGAGTGTTTCACTCGACCTGCCTTTTGCCCAAAAACGTTTCTGCTCAGCCGAAGGACTGGATTCCATTCTGACGTTGTCGGACTACAAAGACCATGAGTTTGGTGCAAAATATGGTTTTCTGATCAAAGAAGTTGGCTTGCTGGCAAGAGGCACGGTCGTAATCGACAAGGAAGGTATCGTACGTCTCGTTGAAGTAGTTCCCGAGGTTACCTCTGAACCCGATTATGATATAACACTCAAACTGCTCAAAGATTTGAAATAAAGAGATTCTCCCTTTCCGGGGAGCTTGTTATTTATACATTTCGATTCAATTTTATTTCATAATGAACAATGTAAAACCCTGTCGAAATCGGCAGGGTTTTTTATTCGTTCTTAAAGCTTCTTGTGGGTGCCATCGCAGAATGGTTTATTTCCGCTCTGCTTGCACTGGCACAAATAATAAACTTTTTTCTCGGTCACCTCGAACGCAATTGGGGTAAACTCGGTGGTTTTGTGTGAACCGTCGCAAAAAGGCTGGTTTTTGCTTTCGCCACAGGCACACCAGTGGTATTTCCCGGGCTCCAGTTCGACAACTGCCGGCTTTTTATCTGCAATCTTTGGATTTGCCATACACAATCAGGTTTTAGTTACACATCGTTAATTTCTGTAATATTCCTATGAAAATTACATCTTTCTGGACAATTTATTCAACTTCCGGACGAAAAAATGTGTGGAAAAATAAGATGTCTACCGGATCAAATGGCAGGCGCTTCTATTTCAGCCTGATCAGATATGCCAACCGTACCGAAAGAACCTGATTGGTTGAGAAGGAGAATCCGGTATCTTTTTTGAAAAGGTTATTCACGCCCTGATGAAAACGGCATTCCAGTTGAAAATCGCCAATGGGGGTCGACTGGCTAACACCCAAACCGCCACATAAACCCATTTCCATCTTGCTGTCAACATTTCGTCCATCGTAACTCTGCCGGTACAATTCATTGGTTAACGAAATGGTATCGGCATCCGACAACAAATAGGACAAAGAGGCGCCTGCATTGAGGAATAATTTGGTGCCCCGCTTCCCAAATTCAAAATGGGACATGAAAGGGAACTCCACGTAACAAAGCTTCCGGCTGTACGAATTGACCGAATCGTAGTTTTCTTCCCATCCCCGTTCAGAATAGTTCAGTTCGAGCTGAATTCCCAGATGGGGTTCCTGAACATGCTTGAAAACAAGTCCGCCCGTACGCCCTATGGCCGGGGTTTGGCTGATGGTTGGCGAAAAATAGATTTGTGAAGCACAAACACCTCCATTAATTCCCAAGGTGGTGTGAGGCGTAAACTTCTTCTGTGCATTCGCGCAAAAGACCGACAGCAATAATATCGACAGCAATAGCTTCTTCATTTCAATAATGTGGAGGTAAAAACAATTTCGCCTCAGGTGATTCACAAAAACATCTGCGAAAATATAAATTTTCAGCACGAATTCCGATTTAATCATAAAGCCAACGGAAAATACATGGCTCCCAATTTAGAAACCCCAGAGGCTGCAGAACGCGCAAAGAAATAGCAGGAAATTTTCTAAACCAGAATTCACAGGATTTTGGGATTTTCACCACATAGTCACATAGGCCACATAGAATAAATCCCGGCGATACAACGGCAATACCCAGCAGACAAATATTGGTAGCCCACATTAAGATAATCATCAGAATTAACAGCAGAACAAATTCGTCGTATAGAGGCGAACGAATGCCGCAAGGTAGAAACATATGTTCGCGCCCGGGCAAACATTCCCTGCAAGGATAGAAGACCCGTCGTATTGGGGCGAAGATTCGCCACAGGGTTGGAAATAACCTTCGCCCATGGGCGAACGAGCGCCGCAGGGTTAAAACAGATCTTCGCCCATAGGCGAACGAGTTTTTCAGACATGAATGAACTTTTCGCCCTCGGGCGACCGATGGGATACCCCCTGTTTGGACGAAATGAAACCCTAAACGAATTCAAAAACGACAGAGGCCGCGAAGAGCTCGGGGTAGTTGGGAAACTTCCGACACCTTGCCACAAGAATTCCAAAAGCACTAAACCTCCAAAAACTTTGAAATCATTCCTAAAAATTAAAGAAAAAGATAAAATCATTTCTATTCTACCCCGAAAAATGACAGACTGATTTTGATTTTTGATTTTAATTTTTACATTTGCGATCACAAGTGAAGACGAAATGAAAAATTTACTGAACATATCCATTCTTTCGAACCTCGTCCTAGTGGTCGTGGTCATCGTCATTTCCCTGAAATGAGAATGGTTTTCAGTTGCAGTAAATTCATAAAAATATTGACAAACCATTCTCAGAAAAGAGAATGGTTTTTTTTTGAACTTAAATGAAGAAAAAATGAACAAGCTAAGAAGTGCAACTTCTACACAAGGCCGCCGGATGGCTGGCGCACGTGCCCTCTGGAGGGCAAACGGTATGACTGAAGAACAACTGAACCGTCCCGTCATTGCAATTGTCAATTCATTTACCCAGTTTGTACCGGGCCATGTCCACCTCTACGAAGTGGGACAAATGATCAAAAAACGGATTGAAGAACGCGGATGCTTTGCGGCCGAATTCAACACCATTGCCATCGACGATGGAATTGCCATGGGACACGACGGCATGTTGTACTCGCTCCCCTCGCGCGACCTGATTGCCGACAGTGTGGAATACATGTGCAACGCCCACACGGTGGATGCCATGGTTTGCATTTCGAACTGCGACAAAATAACCCCGGGAATGCTCATGGCCGCCATGCGGTTAAACATCCCTGCGGTGTTTGTTTCGGGCGGGCCAATGGAAGCCGGAACACTGGATGCACGCAAACTCGACCTCATTGACGCCATGGTAATGGCTGCCGATAAAAACGTCAGCGACGAACTGGTTGAAGCGGTTGAACAGAATGCTTGCCCCACCTGCGGATCGTGTTCAGGCCTCTTCACGGCCAACTCGATGAACTCGCTCACCGAGGCCATTGGGTTATCGTTGCCCGGAAACGGCACCATCGTAGCCACCCACGCCAATCGCACCGAACTTTTCAAACGCGCTGCCGACCTGATTGTCGACAATGCCGAAGCCTATTATTACAAAGGAAACGACAAGGTACTTCCCCGTTCCATCGCCACCAAAGAAGCCTTCATGAATGCCATGACCCTCGACATTGGCATGGGCGGAAGCACCAACACCATTCTTCACCTGCTGGCTGTTGCCCACGAAGCCGAAGTTGATTTCACCATGAAAGACATCGATGCCCTTTCGCGCAGGATTCCAAACCTGTGCAAGGTAGCCCCAAGTTCACAGTTCCACATGGAGGATGTAAATCGGGCAGGTGGTATCATAGGCATCATGGGCGAACTCGACCGCAAAGGGTTGCTCAACCGCAACTGTTACCGTGTCGACGGGCTTACCCTGGGCGAAGCCATCGACCAATACGACATTATGCGTCCAACTTTCAAGGAAGAAAACAAGAAAATATACCTGTCGGCCCCCGGTTACAAACGGAACCTGATCATGGGATCGCAGGAAAACTACTACAAAGAGCTGGATACCGACCGTGCAAAAGGTTGTATCCACAATTACGATAACGCCTATAACAAGGAAGGAGGTCTCGCTGTTCTTTTCGGTAACATTGCCGAAGACGGCTGCATCGTCAAGACTGCAGGTGTCGATCCTTCGGTATACCAGTTCAGGGGAACCGCAAAGGTTTTCCAATCACAGGAAGCTGCTTGCAACGGCATTCTTGGCGAAGAAGTTCAGGCTGGCGATGTGGTATTCATCCTCTACGAAGGTCCCAAAGGTGGCCCGGGTATGCAGGAGATGCTCTACCCCACATCCTATATCAAATCGGTCCACCTCGATAAAGCCTGCGCGCTGATCACCGACGGACGTTTCTCTGGCGGGACATCAGGCCTTTCTATCGGCCATGTTTCACCCGAAGCAGCTGCCGGCGGAAATATTGGGCTAGTACGCAACGGCGATCAGGTCGAAATCGACATCCCGGCACGCAAAATCAACCTGTTGGTAAGCGACGAGGCATTGAAAATGCGTCGTGCCGAAGAAGAAGCCAAGGGAGACAAAGCATTCACCCCGATTCGCGACCGCAAGATAAGCAAAGCACTGAAAGCCTATGCCTCGCTGGTCTCTTCGTCCGACAAGGGAGCCGTAAGGATGATTTAACAACTGAAAACCGGAAAAAGAAGATAGCTGTCTAAAAGAATAATAAATAATAACTCGCAAATAATATCATTAAAATATGGCAGAAAAAATTAGTGGATCTGAAGCGCTCATGCGTTCCTTACTGGCCGAAGGGGTTGATACCATTTTTGGCTACCCGGGAGGGGCTATTATGCCTATTTACGACGCGTTATACGACCATAGAGAAGAGATAAACCACATTCTTACACGGCACGAACAGGGCGCCATTCATGCGGCCCAGGGCTATGCACGTGTAACCGGCAAACCGGGAATCTGTTTTGCCACCTCGGGGCCTGGAGCAACCAATCTGCTCACCGGCATCGCCGATGCCCAGATCGATTCAACCCCACTCGTATGCATTACCGGACAGGTGACATCCCCGCTGCTGGGCACCGATGCCTTTCAGGAATCGGATATCGTGGGCATGTCGATGCCCGTAACCAAGTGGAATTATCAGATTACCCGCGTAGAAGAGATTGCCGGTGTGGTGGCTAAAGCATTCCATGTTGCCACCACCGGACGGCCCGGCCCGGTATTGATCGATATCGCCAAAGACGTGCAGTTTGCCATGGCCGAATTCGAATACCATAAATGCACCAAAATCAGAAGCTATATTCCATACTGGCCCATCAACATGGAACAGGTGGAAGCTGCTGCAGCTGCAATTAACAAGGCAAAAAAACCGTTCCTGCTCATCGGCCACGGGATCATCATTTCGAAAGCTGAAGAAGAGTTAAAAGCGCTGATCGAGAAAGCCGACATCCCGGCCGCCTGGACCCTGCTGGGAAATTCAGTTCTTCCGCCTGAACACCCGCTGAACATGGGAATGCTAGGGATGCACGGACATTACGGTCCCAACATCAAAACCAATGAATGCGATCTGCTGATTGCCGTGGGTATGCGCTTCGACGACCGGGTTACCGGAAAGGTTAGCTCATATGCCAAACAGGCCAAAATAATCCACATCGAGATCGACCCTTCCGAGATCCATAAAATCATCCGCGCCGACTACCCAGTGCTGGGCGATGCAAAAAAAGTGCTGAACAAACTTCTTCCACTTGTCAACGAAGCAAAACACGAGGAGTGGATCAACGAATTCAGGGCCTGCCACGAAATTGAGTTTGAGAAGGTCATCAAAAAAGACCTCCACAAAAATAACGGGAAAAGCACCATGGGTGAAGTGGTACGGAAAGTGTATGAGAAGACTGAAGGAAAAGCCATTGTGGTAACCGATGTTGGCCAGCAACAGATGATTGCAGCCCGATATTCCGGTTTTGCCCAATCACGCAGTTTTGTAACTTCGGGCGGGCTTGGCACCATGGGATTCGGGCTCCCCGCAGCCGTTGGCGCTCAGCTCGGTCAACCCGACCGCACGGTAGTCACATTTGTTGGCGATGGCGGCATCCAGATGACCATCCAGGAACTGGGCACTATCGCCCAGGAAAACATCCCGGTAAAGATTGTCATCCTCAACAACCATTTCCTCGGAATGGTCCGCCAGTGGCAGGAGCTGTTCTTCGAAAAAAGGTACTCTTTCACCGAAATCAAAAGTCCCGATTTTGTTGCACTGGCCAACTCGTACGGTATTTCAGCCAAAAGAATTACCAAAAGCAACGAACTCGACGATGCGGTCTCCGAAATGCTGGCCCATCAGGGGCCCTTCCTGCTGGAAGTATTTGTAGAAAAAGAAGACAACGTATTTCCAATGGTACCTGCCGGATCGAGCGTTTCTGATGTCATTCTCGAAAAGCCCGAACAGTAAAAACAGGTTGTAATGTTCAACATTTAAAGAGCAAGTTATGAAGAAAGAATACAACATCATGGTCTACTCGGAGAACCAGATTGGGTTACTCAACCGTATTACCATCATATTTACCCGTAGAAAAGTAAATATCGAAAGTTTAACGGTGTCGGAGTCGGCCATTAAAGGGGTCAGCAAATTTACCATTGTGGTGGAAGAGACCGAAGAGCTGGTGCAGAAAATCGTCAAACAAATCGAAAAACAGGTTGATGTGTTGAAAGCTTTTTACCACACCAACGAAGAGCTGATCTGCCAGGAGGTGGCCCTTTACAAAGTCTCAACCGAAGATCTTGTCGACAGCGATAAAATCGAAAACCTGATCCGAAAATACAATGCCCGCATTCTGGAAGTAACCCGGGAGTTCACGGTGATTGAAAAAACCGGCCACAAAGAAGAGACTCAGGAGTTTTTCGAAGCGTTAAACCAATTCAGGGTACTGCAATTTATCCGGTCGGGAAAGATTGCCATCACCCGGTTAACAACAGAAAGGCTCTCGGAATTCCTCAGGGAAAGGGACCGGATCTTATCGGCAACCGATTGATCGGATCATTAATCAACATACGAAAAGGGGAATGGGACAAAACCGTTCCCTTTTTTTGGTTTTACCGGTTAACCCTTTTGGAGAGCTCTTCCAGGGCCACATTCAACGGCACATCGTTTCCTTTCCGGATCTCTTTTAGCTGATCCGTCGCATAATAATCGGGAGGAATGCCAATTCCTTCAATGTAATTTCCGCGACGGTCGGTCATCAGAGTTCCGTCGGGGTTGTAAATGACCTGAGCCCCCAACCGGAACTTCCAGCCATTGGGCAATACTCGTTCCAACACCGACGAAAAAGCGCCACAGGAAGTATCGCCCACCGTTATCACATACGACTGTGATTTCATCCCCAGAATAAAGTGGTCGGAAGAACTGGCCGAAAAAGCATTCATCAGAACAGCAACCGGCTTATTTTTCAAGCAATCGGCATGCGGATGGACGACGTGTTCTTCCAGCTCCGTAAAATCGGAATGGCTGACCCCGCTCCGCAGTTTGGATTTCATATAACATTTCTCTTCCGACGCAAAACAATTGAGAGAATAGACAAATGCCTCTGTTTTTCCACCACCATTAAAACGCAGGTCAACAATCACAGCATCCAGTTCATTGAAAGAGTCTACTGCAGCCTGGATAAAATCATTGGGAAAATTTGAAATATTGAACGTTGGAATGCAGATATAACCAATTCTGTAATCGGAATAAGGAATCGCGCCATAGAAAAACTTCCAGCCGGAAAACTCCCCTTCCACCGAACGGTTGCGCAGATAACTGGCACGAGCCACATTCTGCATCAAAGTAATACTTCCCGTATTATTATCCTTCAAATCGGAGAAAAGAGACTTCGATCGGCGGCTCCACGAGCGATAATATCCAACACCGGGCGCATACAAATCGGCATGTCCGTCGTTTAGCTCCCTCAGCAAACCCGAAATCGAGCCAAACAACTGCTGATTGGTAGAGGTGTTGCCAAGCCCTTTTTCATAAATTGGTTTAAGCGAATCCCAGTTTATATTTTTGGCTTCAAAAGCTCCATAAAAACGGTCAAATTCATTCCAGAAAGCCTCATAGTTATCGATCGGAGTGTTGCTGTATTCTTCCCCGATCAAATTCTCTTCACATCCTGATAACAGTGCCAGCAGAAGAAAAACCAGAAAATAGCCTAAGTTCTTTTTCATCGGTCTAAAATTTATAGGTTACATAAGCGGTATAAATCCCCGTTGCCGACCGAAGCTCCCGTGGCGACGAATTGTGCATATAGCGAAAGTCGTATTCACATCCAATATCAAACCTGTCGGACAAGATCAACCGGTATTCAAGCTCCGCACAAATCTCCTGTAGAGTATTCAAGAACTGCAACTGATCATTTTTCCTTACAAAATACAACTTATCAAGCGACTCGTAGTTCTGTGTCATCGACTGGGAATAGTTGTTTCTCACGGTCCATGAGACAAGTGGAAAATAAAACCGGCCATTCAGGATATGCCGATTAAAATTGGCTTCGAGTTGAACCCCGGGAGAAATTCCGCTACGGACTAATTCGGGAACGCCATAACTGTTGGTTGTAAGATTTACGGTAGTAATCCAATCGCCTGTAACAAAAAGTTTCAAATGTTCAGCTCCTTGCAGGCGAATCGGATATTGATACGAATAGATTGCTTCAAAAAGAAAGGAGTTCAAAATCCGGGCCCGGTCAGATTCTCCATAGGTATTATCGTCCAAAACCAGCGAATGGGGTGTCCGGTCAACCATTGCCATGCGAAGGGAGGTAAACTCTCTGGCCGCTCCTTTGCCATAATAGTATTTCAGCCCATAACAAATATCGTGGCCGGAATAAAGATGGTCGGAATAAATTTCATCGACCGAACCGAGGTTGTAATACCCGGCACTGATCTGTAGTTTCTTCGGATTCTTACCGGTATCAGACGCCACAGGATTTGATCCGAACAAAAAGCTGGTGGTTGTCAGAAAGAAAAACATTCCGGCCACAACAGGCAAAAGATTTCTCATAGACGCATGGAAGATTTATAAAAAAATCCGTTTTGAATAGCGCACCACCAAAACGAATTTCTGTAAACGGTTATTTATTAAAGCGATTCCAAAATCATCTTCAGCACGGCCTGCGCCGAAACCACACGGTTAGCTGCTTCAGGGATCACGATAGAATTGGGGCTTTCGATCACCTCATCGGTCACAATCATGTTGCGTCGAACCGGAAGGCAATGCATAAACTTGGCATCGTTGGTCACGGCCATCTGACGGCTGGAAACGGTCCAGTTCATATCCTTTGAAAGGATTTGTCCATAGTCGGAATACGAAGCCCAGTTTTTGGCATAGACAAAATCGGCACCTTCGAAAGCTTTCATCTGGTCATATTCCACTTTCAGATCGCCCATGAATTCCGGGGCCAGTTCATACCCTTCGGGATGGGTAACCACCAGCTCGTAATCGGCAGCCCGCATCCATTCCACAAACGAATTCGGAACAGCCTGTGGCAACGCCCTCGGGTGTGGCGCCCACGATAACACCACTTTGGGACGCTTCACCTTCTTGTATTCTTCAATAGTAAAAAGATCGGCAAAGCTTTGCAGCGGGTGACGGGTAGCAGCCTCCATGCTCACAATGGGCACTCCGGCATATTTAATAAACTGATTCAGAATGGCTTCATTATAATCTTCCTCCCTGTTTTCAAACTTGGCAAACGAACGAACCCCGATAATATCGGCATACGAACCAATTACCGGGACCGCTTCGAGCAAATGCTCCGGTTTGTCGCCATCCATAATAACCCCCCGTTCGGTTTCCAGCTTCCATGCCCCCTGATTTACATCGAGCACAATAGCGTTCATTCCCAGATTTTGTGCAGCTTTCTGTGTACTAAGGCGAGTACGCAGACTGGAGTTGAAAAACATGAGTATCATGGTTTTATTTTTTCCCAAATGCTGAAAATCATAAGGGTGTTTTTTTACTCGGAAAGCTTCCTTCAGTCCGGCCTCTATGCTGGGCAAATCGTGTACGGATGTAAAATGTCTCATAATTAAAAATTTATTTGAAAAATGGTCAAAATTTATTCGTACTTAAATGGATTAATTATTGAAAGAGATTGATCTATAACCAAGCCATCGTGCATATCCTCGGAAAATAAAATATCGCATCGTTCTTCCAATGCAGCAGCAATAATCAAGGAATCATAAAAAGAAAAACCATATTGCTCAGCAATGACAACTGCCTTAACAACTGTATCCGGCAAATTAAGATGAACCTTGAAATTTGAAATGGTATCAATAAATGACTTACCTTTCATTTGCCTCGTCGCGATTAAAATGATACCATTTTGTACTGATACTCAACGCAGAAAAAATTTTTACTTTACCCTCTCGTCCATCCAAATGAATGGTGCCTACGGGAAAGGCAAAAACTTCAATTTTCCTCCCGATATAATTCTCGGGAAGAGTCAATTGAATTTTTTGCTTTTGTGGTTTTATTATTGTCCGAAACATGATCTTTAGATTTCCATCAAAGATACAAATTATGGCGCAATCTTCATAAAATCACTTAGGTCGTATTTGCCCGTCGCCTTCAATAATCCATTTATACGAAGTCATCTCTTCGAGTGCCATGGGGCCACGCGCATGAAGCTTTTGGGTTGAAATTCCAATCTCAGCTCCCAGCCCAAACTGGGCACCATCGGTAAAAGCGGTCGACGTGTTGGAATAGACCGACGAAGCATCTACCATTTTACGGAACAGATGAATCCGTTCTTCGTTTTCGGAGATAATGGCTTCACTGTGCCTCGACCCGTACGCTGCAATATGATCCAGGGCTGCATCAAAAGAATCAACTGTTTTTACAGCCATTTTATAATCAAGGAATTCTGTTCCAAACGACTCTTCGGTTGCAGGTTGTAACAGATTATCAAGATATTTCCCTTTCAAAGCCTTATAGGCCCTTTCATCGGCGTAAATAATAACATTGGATGCAACCATTTTTTCAACCACATAAAACAAATCCGGGAGCCGGCTTTCGTGTATAATAAGACAGTCGAGCGCATTGCAAACACTTACCCTGCGGGTTTTTGCGTTATTCACAATCTCGCGGCCTTTCTCCTTGTCGCCAAACTCATCGAAATAGGTATGGCAAATACCGGCACCGGTTTCAATCACCGGAATGGTTGAGTTCTTCCGGACAAAGTCGATCAGGCTCTGGCTTCCCCGCGGAATAATCAGGTCGACAAACCCGTGGGCATTCATCAGCTGGGCTGCCTCTTCCCTGCCTGCGGGTAAAAGGGTCAGCACATTTTCATCGACCCCGTTTTTCACCAAAACTTCGCGAATAAGCTTTACACTAGCTGTATTCGAATCGATGGCATCGCTTCCTCCCTTCAATATACAGGCATTGCCCGATTTCAGGCAAAGGGAAAACACATCAAATGTGACATTCGGGCGGGCTTCATAAATGATACCAATCACACCAAACGGCACCGAAACTTTGGAGATCTTCAACCCGTTGGGCCTTACTGTTTCCGACAACAACCTTCCCAGCGGCGATGGCAACGAAGCGACATTCCTCATATCGGAAGCAATTCCTTTGATGCGTTCAGCCGTCAGTTTCAGACGGTCATACTTTGGATCGGTTGAATCCATTCGCAACAAATCCTTTGCATTCCCTGCAAGGATTGATTCCGTATTGGCAATCGCCGCATCGGCTACTTCAACAAGCACTTTGTTGACAGTCTCCTCGGAAATCAGGTTCAGCGAACGGCTGGCTTTCAGTACCTGTTTGAAAATTGGTGTGCAGTCCATCGTAGATTTATGATTGATTATTTCTGGTTTATTATCTCTAACTTACTCGTATAGATACATGTAATCGTAATAAATTAATGGCTTTTCAGCCTTTTTGCCAATAAGCTCAACCGCCTGTTCCGAGTCGTACTGAGCTTTTCCCAACCCCAGCTGGGTGCCCTGTTCATCCTGAATGCGGATGATATCCCCTTTTTCAAAGTATCCGGATATCTCAACCACCCCAATCAGTAACAGACTGGTTGCATTTTCGCTGAGAAGAGCCTCTTTGGCCCCTTCGTTTACCATCACAATTCCTTTTGCAAAACTATCGGAATGTGCCAGCCACTTTTTATTGCTCTTCAACCGTTTCCCATTGGGACGGAACAACGTATAGACCACTTTTTTATGGTGCACAATATCCAGAAGAATATTGGCAGAACGGCCATTGGCGATAAAAACAGGAATTCCTTCCAGAGCAATCTTTCTGGCCACGCTGAATTTGGTATGCATTCCACCCCGGCCAAAACCTGACTTCTGTGTCGAAATATAGTTTTCCAGGTTATCATCACTGGCCGAAATCTCGGGAATAACAGTAACACCTTCATCACCCGGCGTTCCGTTAAAAATTCCATCCACGTTGGAGAGGATAATCAGCGCATCGCAATCCATCATCGAAGAGATCAAACCCGAGAGTTCGTCATTATCGGTAAACATCAGCTCGGTAACCGAAATGGCATCGTTCTCGTTCACAATTGGCAAAACACTGTATTCCAACATGGTCGAAATACAGTTTTTCATATTGAGATAGTGTTTCCGATCGCCAAAATTTTCTTTGGTTGTCAATACCTGTGCACAGGTAATCTGGTGTTTCCCAAAAAGTTCGGAATAGGTATTCATCAGTTTTACCTGACCAATTGCAGACCAAAGCTGACGGGCCGAAACGGTATCGATCCGGTTTTCCACCGGGAAAGCCGACCTGCCGGAAGCTACGGCGCCTGATGAGATCAGGATAACCTCAACACCACTCTCTTTCAACGTCGAAATCTGATCAACAAGATGGGAAATGCATGACAGATCAAGCATTCCATTCTTTCCTGCCAGCACATTGCTGCCAACTTTAATGGCGACCCTCTTAAATTTTCGTGATTGCATCCGATTATATTATCAAAAACATGACAAATGTCAGTATTCTATTTTTAACAACAAAAAAGAGGAGTACAAATCCTCTTTTAAAGCGTAAAAAAGTTATCTGTTAATTTTTTTGTTCAATCTTGTTATACGAGGCCAAAATTCCTTTGATAATAGATGAGCTAAAGCCCGAATGTTCCATTTCATTCAAACCAGTAATCGTAATACCCTTTGGTGTAGTAACTTTATCGATTTCGGCTTCGGGATGGGAATTGTTCATCAGGATCAGCTGAGCGGCTCCTTTGGTAATCTGAGCAGCCATAACTTTAGCATCTTCAGCACTAAATCCAATTTCAACGCCACCCTGAATAGCCGCGCGGATAAAACGAAGAGCATATGCGATACCACAACCGGCCAACGCTGTAGCAGCCGGCATTTGTTCTTCCGGAATGAAAAGCACCTGTCCTAACTGACTGAATATCGTCCGTATAGCTTCTTTTTGTTCTGGATTCTCGTTAAACGAAGAGATGCACGACATGGATTCCTGAATGGCAATACCCGTATTGGGCATGACCCTGAAAAGAGCGGGGTTACAACCTAACTTGGCATAAATATGACCCGACTCAACTCCGGTAACACAGGAAACAAACACCTTCTCCTCGGGATTGAAACATCCCTTAATCTCGGTCAGCAAATCGTCGATCTGATAGGGTTTTACAACCAGCATAATTAATTCAGATGCCTTTACGGCATCCACGTTGTTACTGATCACATTAAATCCATCCTTAACCAATAATTCTTTTCGGCTCTGGATTTTTTCGGTTAACGTCAGGTTCTCTCTATTGATCAGCCCCGAAGCAATTAAACCTTTCGCAATGGAAAATCCCAGATTTCCGGCACCAATGATTGTTATTTTTTTGAATTCCATGATTTTAGTTTTGTTCCATTTCAGCTAACGCTTCCTTCAATTTCTCAACAAAAAGAGCAGCTTGTTCCTTTTTAAGGCTCAACGGCGGTAGCAAACGGATAATTTTACTTCCGGAAACACCCGTAAATATCTTTTTATCATACAACAACTTCTTTCTCAAATCAGCAATATCGTTGTCAAATTCCAACCCGATCATCAATCCGATTCCACGAACTTCCTTGATTTGTGGTATTTTAGACAATTCATTCATCAGGTAATTCCCGATTTCTTCGGCATTGTGAATCAGTTTCTGCGATTTAATAACATCGAGCACCGCAATTCCGGCTGCACAAGCCAGGTAATTTCCACCAAAGGTTGTTCCCAGCATTCCAATCCGGGGTTCAAAGTCGGGGCTGATAAGCACACCGCCGATAGGGAAACCATTTCCCATCCCTTTGGCGACGGTAATTAAATCGGGTTTCACATTGGCATACTGGAATGCGAAAAATTTTCCGCTTCGTCCATATCCCGATTGAATCTCATCGACAATAAAAATGGCTTCAAATTTGGCACACAGTTCGCTAAGACCTTGCATAAACTCAGGTTCCGGAATACGGATACCACCAATTCCCTGAATACCTTCGATAATGACAGCCGCCACATCGCCTTTGGCAAGTTCTTGTTCAACGGCAGTCAAATCGTTCATTTCGAGGAACAAAATCCCATCACGATAGTTTATAGGCGCTTTGATCTTTGGATTATCGGTAACAACCACCGCTGCTGAAGTGCGTCCGTGAAAAGAATTTTTAAACGCAATAACGTTTGACTTTCCGGTCTTGAACGAAGCCAGTTTCAACGCATTTTCGTTGGCTTCCGCACCGCTGTTACATAGGAAAAGGGAGTAATCGGGGAAACCGGAAGCTTCTCCCAGCTTTCGGGCCAGCTCTTTTTGCATCGGGTTCTGAATACTGTTGGAATAAAATCCAAGTTTTTCAACCTGAGCCGAAAGAAGGGTCACATAATGAGGATGGGAATGCCCGATCGAAATTACCGCGTGACCGCCGTAAAGGTCGAGATACCTCTGACCATTTCTGTCAAAGATAAATGCCCCTTCACCTTTTACCGGCTCGACATCAAAGAGGGAGTATACGTTAAACAAATCCATAGTCTATTCCTAAAAAATTGAATGTTTGCCTCAATGTTAAAATGCAACGGGTTTCAAATTCAAACCGGACTTTTCATCAAGACCAAACATCAGGTTCATGTTCTGAACCGCCTGACCAGAAGCACCTTTAATCAGGTTGTCGGTTATACTGATGATCAAAAGCTTATTGCCGCATTTTTCGAGGTGCAAGATACATTTATTTGTATTTATTACCTGCTTTAAATCGGGATTTTCTTTTGTCAAAAAGACAAAAGGATGATCCTTATAGTATTCATCATACAAGTTTTGAGCTTCTTCGAAAGTTCCCGAAAATTTTGTGTAGGTAACCGCAAAGATTCCCCGGGTGTGGTTCCCCCGAATTGGGACAAAGTTGAGTGATGGTTCATAGCTTTCCTGCAATTGCTGGATGCTCTGGTTTATTTCACCCAAATGCTGATGGGAAAAGATTTTATAGGCCGAAATATTTCCACTTCTCCAGCTGAAATGGGATGTAGCGCTGGGACTTTGCCCTGCACCGGTTGAACCGGTGATGGCATTCACGTGAATTTCGTCTACAATCAGACCGGCTGCAGCAAGTGGCAAAACGGTTAGTTGAATACCGGTGGCAAAGCACCCGGGATTGGCTATGTATTTCGAATAACGGATCTGTTCACGGTTCAATTCGGGCAAACCATAAAGAAAGGAGTTCCCTTCTGCTTTCAACCGGAAATCATTACTCAAATCGATCACTTTCAGGTGGGCCGGCAAGGAATTCTCTTTCATAAACTCAAGCGACTTTCCGTGCCCCATGCAAAGAAAGATGACATCTAACCCCGAAAAATCGAGCTGATCGCTAAAAACCAGATCGGTTTCGCCCAGCAAATCTTTATGCACATCAGAGATTTTATTCCCGGCATTGCTGGTGCTATGAACAAAAGCCACTTTCGCTTCAGGATGGTTCAACAAGATCCGAAGCAACTCACCAGCCGTATAGCCTGCTCCTCCGATAATTCCAACGCTGATCATGATTTACTTCTCAAAATTCTTATTAACGGCATTGAATATCTTAAGCTGGGTACCATAAATTTTAGTAAACCCTTTTACATCATCGGCAGTCCAGCCTTTATTGATTTCGCCATATTCCCCGAAATCGGACTTCATCAAATCCTTTGCTGAATCGACTCCTACCAGTTGGAAATGATAGGGTTTCAAACGAACAATCACTTTCCCGGTCACATTTTGCTGTGAACTTTCGAGGAATTGTTCAATATCACGCATGACCGGTTCCAGATAAAGTGCTTCGTGTAAAAACATTCCATACCAATTGCCCAGCTGTTCTTTCCAGTATTGCTGCCATTTGGTAAGGGTGTGTTTTTCGAGCATCTGATGGGCTTTAATGATGATCATGGGCGCAGCAGCTTCAAAACCTACCCGGCCTTTGATCCCGATAATAGTATCGCCAATGTGCATGTCGCGGCCAATGGCATATTGGGAAGCAATGGCCTGCAGGGCGCGGATACCATCTACCTTATTTTCATAGCGAACGCCTTCCACTGCGACTAATTCACCCTTTTCAAATTCGATGATGATCTCTCTCTCTCCTTTTTCGGTCAGCTGGCTTGGATAAGCGCTCTCGGGCAATGTTTGCTCCGATTTCAGTGTTTCTTTTCCACCCACACTGGTACCCCAAAGTCCAGCATTGATTGAATATTCCATTTTCTTGAAATCGGCGTCAATGCCATGTTCCCTCAAATAATTGATTTCATATTCGCGGGTTAGTTCCAGATCGCGGGTTGGGGTAAGTATCTTAATTTCCGGAGCAAGCACATCAAAAGTCAGATCAAAACGAACCTGGTCGTTACCGGCGCCGGTACTTCCATGTGCCACATAAGCAGCCCCAATTTCCTTGGCATATTGAATAATAGCTATTGCCTGAAAAATACGTTCGGAACTGACCGAAATCGGGTAGGTATTGTTGCGCAACACGTTACCATATACCATATACCGAATGCTCTTTTGATAGTATTCTTCGGTCACATCGATAGCGACATGTTTCTTAACGCCAAGCTTGTATGCTTTCTCTTCGATGATTTTTAACTCTGTTTCACTAAAACCACCGGTATTGGCAATTGCGGTATATACCTCCAGCCCTTTTTCCTGAGCTAAATAGATGGCGCAAAAGGAAGTATCCAAACCACCACTAAAAGCCAAAACTACTTTTTTATTTTCCATAAATTATGAAGTAAATAATTGACAAACCAAACATTGATGAATATAAGGGTCCAAAAAACCTTACAAAAGAACGAAAATCCTGTTGAATTCTGCTTTTCTGATCGATGAAATAAAAAATGGTGCCGCCGAATAAACTTTACTAACCCAAATACCAATTTGATGTATTGCGATGCATCTCAAAAAAATACCAATTACACGACTTTTATGCACAACAACAATACATGGCCTTTTATGAATTGCGAATTACCAGCCATTGGAATAGCGGCACCATTTACTGTCTTTTTTCAATATTTCAATCTTTTAAAATTATATTGAATCGTCTTTTTTCAATAACTTCAATACAAGCTCTGCCATAGCAGGCTCCATCTCTACTTCGCCCGGAGAAGAAATACCAGCCTCATCCATAACATCTTTCAGCGACTTTTTTTCTTTCTTTTCCCACGCCGGATCATAAATCATGGCGGTACATAAACACTTGGTACGGTTTGTACGCATTAAGATGTCGTAATTTACACAACTTTGACATCCTTTCCAAAATTCCTGGTCATCGGTCAGCTCAGAAAAAGTAACCGGCCGATAACCCAACTCGGTATTAATTTTCATCACGGGCAATCCGGTTGTAAGCCCAAAAATCTTTGCTTCAGGGAATTTTGTCCTCGAAAGTTCAAAAGCCTTCTGCTTAATACGCTTTGCCAACCCTTGCCCCCTATATTCTTTCACTACAATCAAACCAGAGTTTGCCACAAACTTATGGTGTCCCCACGATTCGATGTAACAAAACCCTGCAAATTTCTTACCATCCAGTGCAATAATTGCCTTTCCCTCCTTCATTTTAGAAGCCACATAATCGTATGTGCGGCGTGCGATACCGGTTCCCCTCTCCTCTGATGCCCGCTGAATTGTTTCGTTTATTTCATCGACGTAACTCAGAAAACTCTCATCTGCAATCAGTACCTTAATGTTATCCATCATTTCAATTTAAAATTAACTATATCAATTTGCCTTTCAAATTGGGCATTATTATTTCTAAAAATTCAATCATATCTCCCTTTTCAACCCCCTCGCGCAAAACCAAAAAAATGGTATCATCACCAGCAATTGTTCCCAAAATTTCAAACGGAGATGCGGAATCTATAACCGCTGCAAAACTGCTGGCATAAGCTGGTCTGGTTTTGATCACGGCCATGTTTCCCGAAAAATCGATCGAAACAAAACCATCGGCCAGATAACTTGCTCCGGGCACCTCTTTGGGCCTGGTTATAGCAGCCTCCTCCTTTGAAAGAACGTAAATATAACCACCATGCGTATCCGGGGTCTTCACAATTTTCAACGATTTGATGTCGCGCGACAGTGTTGCTTGTGTTAAACCAAATCCTTTACGTTTTAATAACATTAGCAACTCTTCCTGGCTTGTAACCTTATTCTGAACAATTATGTTCCTTATAGCAACCTGTCGCTGCAAACGAGTTTTCATCAAAAATTGAATAAATATTCATTACGGGCGTAAAAATATTCATTCCCGAAAAGAATCCAACTTTTTAATGAGAAAGTTTATTACTTTTGCATCGGAAATTAATATTGTAAATTACCAAAGTGAAAATATTTAAACGGGAAAGAATTTTGGAACGGAAATGCGTTTAGCCTGCTCGAGCAGATAAACGCATTTTTTTTATATAATAATCAAATAAAAATTGATCAACCTTGAAAAAAGTGAAGTTAATCCTGGAAGACGGGACAGAGTTTGAAGGGAAATCGTTTGGAAGTGAAAAATCGGTGGCCGGAGAGGTGGTCTTTTACACGGCAATGGTTGGTTACCCCGAAAGTTTGACGGACCCATCCTATACCGGTCAAATTCTGGTTTCAACCTACCCGATGATCGGAAACTATGGCGCTCCATCTGATTCAAAAGCCAATGGAATCAACGAGTTTTTTGAATCGCACAAAATCCACATTACCGGATTAATCATCTCCGACTATTCGGTGGAATACAGCCACTGGAATGCGGTGAAAAGTTTGGGAAACTGGCTGAAAGAAAATGATATTCCGGGCTTGTTCGACATCGACACCCGCGCCCTGACCAAGATTCTGAGAGAAAAAGGATCGATGCTGGGGAAAATTGAATTTGACAGCGAACCCATCGATTTTTACGATCCGAACAAAGATAACCTGGTGGCCAAAGCCAGTATCGATTATCCCGAAACCTATGGCGACGGCGATGTAAAAGTCGTTCTGGTCGACTGTGGTGTAAAAAACAACATCATCCGCTGCCTGCTCAAACGGGGCGCTCAGGTAAAACGGGTTCCCTGGGATTACGATTTTACGACCGAAGATTACGACGGACTTTTCATCTCGAATGGTCCCGGCGATCCGGCGATGTGCAATATCACGGAGAAAAATATCCGGAAAGCCATCGAAATCGGGAAACCCATCATGGGAATTTGCCTCGGCAACCAACTTCTGGCCCGTGCAGCAGGTGCCGAAACCTACAAATTAAAATATGGTCACCGGAGCCACAACCAGCCGGTTTTGCTCAAAGATTCAAACCGGTGCTTTATAACTTCACAAAACCACGGTTTCGCAATCGACAACCAAACGATTCCTGCGGATTGGGAAATCCTCTTTTCCAACGTAAACGATGGGACCAACGAAGGGATCAGGCACAAAACAAAACCTTTCTTCTCGACCCAGTTCCACCCCGAAGCAACCAGCGGACCGGTCGACACGGAATTTCTGTTCGATGAATTCATTGAAAACATCAGAAAATATAAGGCGGACAATAAATGATGACGAATAATTTATGACTGAACAAATGGAAAATTTCAAATCACATATAAAGAAAGCGTTGGTGCTGGGTTCCGGTGCCCTGAAAATTGGTGAAGCCGGCGAATTCGACTATTCCGGTTCACAGGCGCTGAAAGCATTGAAAGAAGAAGGGGTCGAAACGGTACTTATCAACCCGAACATTGCAACCATCCAAACCTCGGATGAAATTGCCGACAAAATTTATTTCCTTCCCATTACGCCTTTCTTTGTGGAAGAGGTCATCAAAAAAGAAAAGCCACAGGGAATTTTGCTGGCTTTTGGCGGACAAACCGCACTAAACTGTGGCGTGGCACTCTTTAAATCGGGCATATTCGAAAAATACGACCTCGAAGTAGTAGGAACACCGGTACAATCGATTATCGACACCGAAGACCGCGATATTTTTGCCAATATCCTGAAAAGCATCGACGTAAAAACGCCCAAAAGCATTGCCTGCGCCAACATGGAAGAAGCCAAAGCGGCAGTGTCGCAAATTGGCTTCCCCATCATTATCCGCGCAGCTTACACACTGGGAGGTTTAGGTTCGGGCTTCTGCAACAACATGGAAGAGCTCGAAACCCGCGCATCGAATGCCTTTGCCTATTCGCCCCAAATTTTGGTCGAAGAGTCGATCAAAGGATGGAAAGAGGTTGAATACGAAGTGGTACGCGACCAGTTCGACAACTGCATCACCGTGTGTAACATGGAAAATTTCGACCCGCTCGGAATCCATACCGGTGAAAGCATTGTAGTTGCGCCTTCTCAAACACTGACCAACAAAGAATACCATAAACTGAGGGAACTTTCCATTCGCATCATCCGCCGCATCGGTGTGGTGGGCGAATGCAACGTACAGTTTGCCCTCGACCCGTTCTCCGAAGATTACCGGGTTATTGAAGTAAACGCCCGCCTGAGCCGTTCTTCAGCTCTGGCATCGAAAGCAACCGGTTATCCGCTGGCTTTTGTAGCGGCCAAACTGGGAATGGGCTACGGACTTCACCAGTTGAAGAATTCGGTAACCAAAGTAACCACCGCCTGCTTCGAACCAGCCCTCGACTACGTGGTTTGCAAGATTCCCCGCTGGGATTTAAATAAATTCTCCGGCGTATCGAAGCAAATTGGCAGCTCGATGAAATCGGTTGGCGAAATCATGTCGATTGGACGCAATTTCGAAGAGGCCATCCAGAAGGGTATTCGTATGGTGGGGATCGGGATGCACGGTTTTGTTGGAAACCGCGAAGAAATTACCATCGAAGCTATTGAAGAAGAACTGGCAAACCCGACCGATCGCCGGATTTTCGCCATTGCAGAAGCTTTCCATAAGGGATATTCGGTAGAAGAGATCTACGAACGCACCAAAATCGACCGCTGGTTTCTTTACAAACTGGAGGGGCTGTACAAAATGCGTTGCGAACTGAAAGGATACAACAAACTGGAAGATCTTCCCGATGAGTTGTTGCTTCAGTCCAAGAAATTCGGATTCTCCGATTTCCAGATTGCCCGCTTTGTGCTGAAACCCGACCTGCTTCAAATGCATACCAGCCAGTTGAAAGTTCGTGAATACCGCAAAACAAGGGGAATTACCCCTTTCATCAAGCAAATCGACACCCTGGCCGGGGAATATCCCGCACAAACCAACTACCTGTATGTTACTTACAACGGCATTGAAAACGATGTTGAATTCAATAACGACGGCAAGTCAGTAATCGTGCTGGGATCGGGTGCCTACCGGATTGGTTCTTCGGTTGAATTTGACTGGTGCGGTGTAAATGCAGCCAACACGGTGCGAAAAAACGGATTCCGTTCCATCATGATCAACTACAACCCCGAAACAGTAAGTACCGACTACGACAACTGCGACCGGCTCTATTTTGATGAACTCTCGTTCGAACGGGTCATGGACATTATCGATCTGGAACACCCCATGGGGACCATTGTTTCGACCGGAGGACAAATCCCCAACAACCTGGCCATGAAACTCTACAACCAGGGAGTTCACGTGCTGGGGACATCTCCTGTGAACATCGACAATGCCGAAGACCGCCAAAAATTCTCCTCGCTGCTCGACACCATTGGCGTTGACCAACCCCGATGGAAAGAACTTTCGACCATCGAAGAGATTCATCTTTTCACCGAGGAAGTTGGGTTCCCGGTTTTGATCCGTCCGTCGTATGTGCTTTCGGGCGCCGCCATGAACGTGGTTTCAAACTACGACCAGCTGGGCCATTTCCTCGAACTGGCAGCCAACGTTTCGAAAGAACACCCCGTGGTTGTTTCCGAGTTCATTGAACAGGCCAAGGAAATCGAACTTGACGCGGTAGCCGACAAAGGTGAAGTTATTGCGTATGCCATTTCCGAACACGTTGAATTTGCCGGGGTACATTCGGGCGATGCCACCATGGTGTTCCCGCCGCAAAAACTCTATATCGAAACCATCCGCCGGATCAAGAAAATTGCCCGCCAGGTAGCCAAAGGGCTTGAAATATCGGGGCCGTTCAACATGCAGCTGCTGGCCAAGGACAACGACATCAAGGTTATTGAATGCAATCTGAGGGCTTCACGCAGCTTCCCGTTTGTGTCGAAGGTCATGAAGTTTAACATGATCGAACTGGCCACCAAAGTAATGCTCAAACTTCCGTACGACAAGCCCGACAAATCGTTGTTCGAGCTCGACTATGTGGGGGTAAAAGCACCCCAGTTCTCCTTCCACCGATTGCTGAATGCCGACCCGGTGTTGGGTGTCGACATGAGTTCGACCGGCGAAGTGGCCTGCCTTGGCGACAACTTCTACGAAGCCATTCTGAAGTCGATGCTTTCAGTGGGTTATACCATTCCGAAGAAGAATATCCTGATCTCATCGGGACCAACCCGTTCCAAAATCGAGTTGCTCCAGTCGGCAAAAATGCTGGTTGAAAAAGGATACCATATTTATGCATCCGACGGAACCTACCGTTTCCTGCGCGACAACAATGTGACCTGTACGTTGCTTCACTGGCCCGATGAAGAAGAGAGCAAACCGAACATTGCCGATTACATCAAAGAGAAAAAGCTCGATCTGGTGATCAACATTCCGAAAGACCACACCACGCGCGAGCTGGGCAACGGATACTACATCAGGCGTAATGCGATCGACTACAACATTCCGCTGATCACCAATGCCAGGGTTGCCAGCGCATTCATTTATGCTATTTGCCGTTACAAAATCGAAGATCTTACGATAAAAAGCTGGGAAGATTACAAGTAATTTTTCCACGCTTGGAAATTATTGAAGGCCACTCCGAAACGAGTGGCTTTTTTTTTGCATTGTTTTACTCCGGCAACCCCATATTTATCGCGGACTACCGACAGGCAAATCGCTGATTGAATTTCTAAGATATTTAAAACAGACTTAAATTATTGAGGATGAAAAACCAAGTGCGAAGTTGTTAAAATCAATAAACGAGGCAGAGGAGGGAAAAATCATTCGGGCCAATGATGTGAACGAACTACTTGCAAAGCTAAAAACGGGACCAATGTATGAAGCTATTGCCACGAATCAATCTTTATTTTAAGAGCATAAGAAAGATGCAGATCGTTCTTAAATTACAGCTTGGGGATTTCCAGTTGTTTACAAATCATTTTACACATTAATTCATCTAACTCAGGGTGACGTGGGACAGTTGTTTGCTTTCCATTGGTTGGATTCATAAATATTGAATGGTTTGCTCCTTCACGTAATAGATAACAATCGTTTTTCTTTAAATATTTTATGAAGGTTTCACGTTTCATCCGGCAAAAGAGATTTTTCTTCTAATTGTATTTCTCCCTTGCGAAGCCAGAGCAATACTTTCACGGCGCTGGTCAACAATTAACCGGAAAGCATCCATCAAATTCTCATTTAATTCCTCGATCGTTTTTCCCTGCGAAATCACTTCGGGCATTTCTTCAATTTGTCCGACATACCATCCGTTTTCCCCTTTTTCAATTCTCGCGTTAAAAGAAATTTTTGCCATAATTATCTGTTTTTTCAACAACAAATTTAATCCTTTTCTTTCAATTATTCCTTCACTTTTTCACCCTTGCAGTTTTCAAATCAACGATCTTAATGATTTTCTCAAAAGCAAAAAACCGTAGTTAAAATGATCCAATGTAAAGAAACAACAAAACTCTAGACAATAAGGGAGCGGCGATTTTTAATCGACGATTATTTTTTGGCGATTACAATCGAAGATCAGCGGAGCTAAATCGCCAGTCCCGCACATCGCGCCCGAGGGTATGTTGAATTCGTTTCGGGTTTCATTTCGTCCAAACAGGGGATATCTCATCGGTCGCCCACG
>DAOQAB010000002.1:30694-40038 GCA_035353695.1 Prolixibacteraceae bacterium | reverse complement strand
CGGGCGAAGATCCCATTTCACCCGGCGGCACTCGTTCGCCCATGGGCGAAGATCAGTTTCAACCCTGTGCGCTCGTTCGCCCACGGGCGAACGAGTGTTTTAATCCTGTGGCGAATCTTCGCCCCTATACGACGGGTCTTCCAACCTTGCAGAGAATGTTCGCCCTCGGGCGACGCTCCCTTTCATCATTGCGAGGAATCGTCGCCCGAGGGCGACGATTCCATCCGTCCCAGCAACAGGTGTCCGCAAACCGGAAATGTTTATTTTCCGGTCATCATACGAAGTTTGCAAAAGAGATGATTGTTACATTCAACGAATATTTCTATCTTTAAAACATTGAAAACATAATCATCGCCAACCACGAAGGGAAAATAACGAACAAACATTTATTTCGCATTCAACGGTTTGATCAACAGATAAAATTGAAAAAAAGAACAACAAATACCCGAATGAAGTTCAGGACAGCGATCCGAATAATGTCGTTCATGATCCTCGGAGGGCTTATTCTACCCATTGCTTTTTCCTGCAAAGAGCGAACCAGCAAAGCACCCGAACTAACCAACAAATCCATTCAGCAAGATATCAAGGAATATGCGTACCCCGTCCATTCGGTGTTCGACATTACCAACATGCTGATCCAAATTGATGCCAGTTATGTCATTGGCATTACCAATAATCCGTTGAATGTGGAGAAATATTTCTCGGATCAAAGCAAAGCATACAACCTCGGCATCTACACAGCCGATCTGGCCTATGCTACCACCTACAACGAAAAAGCCGAAGTACAAAACTACTTCAATGCATCCGAAAAGCTGATTACCGATTTATCGCTGGCCTCGGCATTGAGCAGCGACCTGCCCGAGCAAATCGAAGAAAACATCGACAACAAAGAGAAGCTGGTCGAGATCATTACCAAAGTGACCCAGGATGCTTACTCCTACCTCAACAACCAGGGAAGAGCTGAGCTGGCATATCTCATTCTGGCGGGTAGCGTAATTGAAGGTTTATATCTGACTTGCCATCTTTCGGAAAGCACTTACCAAAATCCAGAGATTGTCAAAACCATCCTATACCAGAAGGAACCTTTACAAAAACTACAGGCACTTATGGAAAGTGGAAATATAGAACTGACCCAACCGGTGCTGAACGACATTAAAAAAATCAATGCCATTTTTGCAGAAGCCGAAGAACCGGCATCGCTCACCATACAACAGGTGGATCAGTTGACCGGTTTACTCAGCCAAATCAGGGAAAAAAACAACCAGTAATTCAATTACTGAAAGAAATATAGAAACGGAAAGCAACGTTTTTGAGAGACAAAACCTATGAACGAAGAGATTATTGAATCATTAATTAAGCTGTATGCCATAATTACCGATTATCCGAATCTCACTTCGCGTGAAAATTCGGCGTTGATGGTTGAGTCGTACCTGAAAGAAAATTTCACCAAAGATATGGTCGATAAATACCTGGAGCTTTACCAGAAAAACCTCGACTATTACTATATCAAACACCGGGAAATCCTTTTCAAGGACAAAACCGAAGAGAAAAACGTCAACTACATCTACCTGTTCAACATTTGTGACAACATTGTTGAGAACTTCGACCTGAACGTGAGGTTCCTGATTGTGGTTCAACTGCTCAATTTCATCAACAAAGCCGAAGGGCATTCGCAGGCCGACCTGAAGATTGTTTATGTCATTGCCCGTATCCTGAAGATTGACGAGGAAGAATACGATAACCTGATGAACTTTTATCTCTTTTCGCTCGACAAGGTAAAGAATAAAAACTGTCTCTTTGTGGTGAACGGCGACGAGACCTTCCACGATCCCGAAATCAACCATCTCCGCCGCGAAGGCCAGGCAACCCAGGTATACATTATCCGGATTGAAAGCATCAACACCCTCTTCTTCTACTATTGGGGCCCGCGAAACCTCTACCTGAACGGTCACCACTTACTTCAGCGAAGGCTATATGTATTTCCTCCGGGAGGCATTTTGAGGACATCGCGCATCATCCCGATCTATTACAGTAGCATCATGTCGCGGTTCATTCAGGAGAAAGGCAAACCGCGCATTGTACTGAACGTGGAAGAGGTGGAATACCATTTCAACAAAAAAATCGTAGGGATACATCCGCTCAGCTTTCAGGAACGCTCGGGCGACCTGGTCGGGATTATCGGGGGAAGCGGCGTGGGAAAAACCACCCTGCTCAATGTCCTAAACGGGAAGTTGAAACCCAGCAAAGGCACCATTACCATCAATGGGTTCGACATCCACGATGAAAAAAACAGCGAACATCTGAAAGGGGTTATCGGATATGTTCCCCAGGACGACCTGCTACTGGAAGAGCTGACCGTTTACAAGAACCTCGAATTCAACGCCCGCTTTTGCTTCGGCAACATGAACGAGGAAGAGATCCAGGAAATTATTGAACAAACACTGGTCGATTTCGACCTGGTGGAAGCCCGCGATCTGGTGGTTGGAAACCCGCTGAAGAAGATATTAAGTGGCGGCCAGCGCAAACGATTAAACATTGCCCTGGAGCTGATGCGCGAACCCTCCATCCTTTTTGTCGACGAACCCACCTCGGGACTCTCATCTGCCGATTCGGAAAAAGTAATGTTCCTGCTCAAAAAACAGTGTCTGAAAGGCCGGCTGGTGATTGTCAACATCCATCAGCCCGACAGCAACATCTACAAACTGTTCGACCGCATCCTGATTATGGACAAAGGCGGGCGAATGGCCTTCTTCGGAAACCCGATGGAAGCAATTACCTATTTCAAACAGGAAGCCAATTACATCAATCCCGACGAGAGTGAATGCATGACCTGCGGAAATATCCAAACGGTACAGCCATTGCGGATTATTGAAGAAAGAATGGTCGACGCCTTTGGCCACAGCATCCGTAAACGAAAGATAACACCCGAAGAGTGGTACCAGCGTTATCAGGAAAAAGTGGAGCCCCGGGTCATCGATTTCATGAAACAAAACCCGGTGCAGGAGGAAAAGCTTCCCGATGTGCTGTTTAAAACACCCCGATGGTTCAAACAGCTGAAGCTTTTCATTCAGCGCGATTTTGAAACCAAACGGTCGAACAAGCAATACCTGACCATCGCGTTGCTCGAAAGCCCGCTGCTGGCAATCATCCTGAGCTTTTTCTCAAAATATACGCCCGAGAAAGTGTACAAATTCGCGCTCAACGACAACATTCCTTCATTCCTTTTCATGAGCGTGGTCGTGGCGCTTTTTGTGGGGTTAATCATCAGCGCCGAAGAAATTTTTAAGGACCAGAAGATACTGAAACGCGAAGAGTTCCTCGAACTGAGCCGGGGCGCCTATTTCACCTCCAAAATCCTTATCCTGTTCATCATATCGGCCATTCAAACCATCTCGTTCATCCTCATTGGCCATTACATGCTTGAAATACGGGGCGTAACCCTGTCGACCTGGGCCATCCTGTTCACAACAGCCTGCTTTGCCAATGTCCTAGGATTGAACCTTTCTGCCGGGTTAAAATCGGCGGTTTCGATCTACATTCTCATCCCGTTGCTGCTGGTTCCCCAATTACTGCTCAGCGGGGTTATCGTCGATTTCAACAAAATGCACCCGTCGCTCAGCAGCTACACCCGCACCCCCATTGTGGGCGATGTAATGACTTCCCGTTGGTCGTACGAAGCGCTGGCCGTAAACCTGTTTAAGAACAACAATTTTGAACAGAATGTCTTTGAACTGGAAAAGAATAAAAACGATTTGAATTTCAAAACTTTTTACCTTATTCCGGAATTGAGCCGAAACCTGGTGCAATACGGAAATGAACTGAAAACCGGCAACAAAGAGGATGCACAAATCAGGGCGAAATTGTTGTACAACGAGTTTTCGGAACTATCGGCCGAGGCAAAAAAGCCGGGTGATTCGGTCGTTGTGGCCATGAAAGCGCTGAAAGATGATCAGTTTCAGCCCGTGATGGCCACCGTTTTGGATACTTATCTCAACAGCTGCAAATCGGTTTACCTCAACCGGTATAACCAGGCTACCAAAACACTTGACAATCAATTTTCGCAACTATTAAGCCAGTTCGGCGGCAACAGCGACTTGCTGGTGGCATACAAAGAGAAATATTTCAATAAGAAACTGGAAGACCTGGTGCGCGAGAAATACGAAACCTACAAAATACACTACGCCGACAACCGGATCTATCAGGGCGACGAACCCATCTTCAGGCCGGTTGCCTACCACAATGGTACCGCCCAGTTTTACGCTTCCTACAAGCAAATTGGGCCCATTAAAATCGACACCGTTCTTTTCGATTTGATTGTGATCTGGATATTCACCTTTTTCCTGATGGTATCGCTTTACTTCGACTGGCTGAGAAAGCTGTTGTCGTACATCGAGAGCTGGCGTCTGGCACAGCAAACCATCCTGCTCGACAAGATTTTTTACAACCCAATGTCGTTTACCAAAGGCAGAAAAGAGTAACATATACTATCTTTGCAAAAGAAATCATTATCGATCCGGATAAAGAAGAAGGATTAATCGTGGGGTTTATAAAATGATGAAAAGATTCGCCTTAGCATTCTTTCTGGTTGTTTTAATTGCCATCCTAACCTACATCCTGATAAACAGCAATCAGGAAGTGAAGGAAACAACAGCTCCGTCGCACCGGCAGGGGGTAGCCATTATCATGACCGGCGCTGCGGCAAGAATTCCGCAGGAAGCCGCTTTGCTCGAAGAGCTGGACCGTAGGGGATTGCTCAAAGATGTGGTGTTCATCTCAGGTGTCAGTTCCGGCGCCCTCAATGCGGTTATGCTCAACGGAATTCTGGATAAAAAAATAAACTGGACCGATTACCGGAAAATACTTTATGGCATCACCAACAAGGACATTTTTGAACCCTACTACCACAACTTTCCGCTGAACACAGCACCTGCACGAAAATTGTACACCCGCGTGGTTGAAGGGGTACTGGGTTACCACACCATTGGCGATCTTCCGGTAACCACCTCCATTTCATTTGTCAACATCAAACGACTGTCACCCAAAAGGTCGATATACCGGATGTGCAGCCGGAAACTCAACGAAGAGAGCGACACCACGCTGAACCTGGTCGATATTTTGATGGCCTCATCGGCATTCCCGATTGTTTTTCCTCCAGCTCAGATCCGAAACGCCAAAACAATTCCCGATGTCGAATATGTCGATGGCGGTGTAGGCGAAGATCAGGTTCCTTTCCGCGCATTGCTCGAGTTTGAAAAAAAGCGGGGCATCGGCGTCGAAAAGGTGTACATCATCAGCCGCAAAGGCGACAGCGACATTGCAATCAGCCACGAGTTGAAAGGAATGGGTATCGAAGACAGCGAGGTGCTCGACCAGTTCAATATTTCGTACGATTACTTTCTCAAAAATGGAATCATCAAAAAGATCCAGTCTTTTTCAAAAGAAGCGCCCAGTATGGTTCCACTCACCTACGTGTGGATCCCCGACTTCAAGGAAGATTTTCCCATGTTCAATTTCGACAACCTGAAAAAACAATACGAAGTGACTTCCCGTTGGGCCAAAAAGAACAACCCGGTCCCGCTGGCCAGATTTCTTCAGGATAATGCTCCCAAAACGAGTATGCCGGCAAAATAACCTAACTCAAGAATCGTTTCAGGTACCGGCCAGTATAACTCGAATCACAACAAGCAACCTGTTCGGGTGTTCCCTGTGCGACAATGATTCCCCCATTTTTTCCACCTTCGGGACCCAGGTCGATTACCCAGTCCGACTGCCAGATAACATCCAGGTTGTGTTCAATCACAATGACCGAATTTCCATGCATCACCAACGTCTTGACAATATCCATCAACCGGTCGATATCGGCCATGTGAAGCCCGGTAGTGGGTTCATCCATCACATAGATGTTTCCTTTTTTATGCAGTTCGCTGGCCAGTTTGATCCGCTGGGCTTCTCCACCCGACAACGTACTCAATGGCTGCCCCAATTTCAGGTATCCCAGACCAACCTGCTTCAACACCTTGAGCCGGTTTAAAACAGAAGAGTCAGTAAACCATACCGATGCTTCTTCTATAGTCATCTCGAGCACCTCATGAATCGATTTCCCCCGGCATTTCAAATTAAGCACCTCCGGACGATACCGTTTCCCTTCACACACGGGACAAACCATGGTAACATCGTCCAGAAAGCTCAGATCAACTTTCACAATCCCATTCCCTTTACATTCCGGACAGGCGCCTTCCGAATTGAAACTGAACAGCGACGCGCTTTTCCCTGTTGCATCGGCAAACTCTTTTCTTACCTTATCGAAAATGCCGGTATAGCTCATGGGGGTCGAACGGATATTCTTCCCCGCCGGCGACTGGTCGATCACCACCGCTTCGGGATGGTGGCTGCAAAATTCTTCATGTATTAGACTGCTCTTTCCGGAACCGGCCACCCCGGTAATACAAACAAAAACGCCCTGAGGTATCTTCACCGATACATTCTTCAGGTTGTTCGACGAGGCATCTTCAATCGAAAAGGTTGAAGTGAACAACTTTCTCTGACGTGAAATGTGATTGCTCCGGTTTAAAAAGCGCGATGTAAGCGTATCCGATCTCAACAATTCATCATAAGTCCCTTCAAACAGCACATGCCCGCCATTCAGTCCTGCCTCGGGGCCAATATCGATGATATGATCGGCATGAGCCATCATTTCAGCATCGTGCTCTACCACCAAGACCGTATTTCCTTTCTCCCGCAACTGGGTAAGCATCAGTTTCAGGTTCGAAACATCGCGAGGATGAAGTCCAATACTGGGTTCATCAAGCACATAAAGCAGATCGACCAGATTGCAGTCAAGCTGTTTGGCCATTTTTACCCGTTGTGATTCTCCTCCCGAAAGTGTCGCTACCGGGCGGTGCAGGCTCAGGTATCCCACGCCGATATCGATCAGATATTGAGTCGTTTGCTTCATTTTACGAACCAGCGGCTCAGCCACATCACCCTGCACCGAATTGAGCCACGCCATAAAATCGGGCAATTCGAGAAATACCAGCTCCGGGATCGTTTTTCCTTCAACCTTCACCGAACTGGCCTTCGCATTGATGCGGGAGCCATTGCATTCGGTACATTTCTTATAGGTAAAAAAGCTGGTGATTGCATCGGACCCCTCCTCTTTGCTCATAAAATACTTCTTTAGCCGGGTCACAAGCCCTTCCCATCGCGCCACATACGCTTCGCCGCTCTGCTCGCTTTCATACTCCGAATTCTCAAGGTACAAAAGGTTGAAAAGCTCCTCCCCGGGAAGATCCTTCAGCGGAATATCGGTATTAAAAAAGCCACACTTCATGGCATGACGCCAAAAATATCCCCCCTTTTTATAGTCGGGATGAACAAACGCTCCATCGCGCACCGACAGGTTCATATCGACTATTTTGGTCAGATCAATAACCATCTCTTTACCCAATCCGTGACAGGTTGGACACATTCCTTCGGGGTTGTTAAATGAAAATTCGTTTGACCAGCCTCCAAAAGGTTCGCCACAACGGGAAAAAAGCATTCGAAGGTTGGTATATATTTCGGTTACCGTGCCAACCGTCGACCGCAAAGTGGTTCCCATCTTTTTTTGATCGATAACCATGGCGGTCGACAAATTCCGGATCTCGTCCACATCGGGCTGACTGATCTTTGGCAAACGACGGCGGGCAAAAGCGCTGAACGTCTCAATCAGTTGACGCTGAGCTTCGGCACAAACCGTATCGAAAACAAGCGATGATTTCCCCGATCCCGAAACTCCGGTAACCACCACAATTTTATTCTTCGGGATTTCCAGATCAATATTTTTAAGGTTATGCTCGCGCGCTCCGCGAATGACAATTGGATTCTTCATTACAATTTGGTTTTAAAGTGAAACATGGCTTAAAAAAGTGCCCCAAAATAACAAAGAGCATCACTTTCCAAATTGTAAAAATACGACAGCGCTAAAAAAATAGGATAATAGCCTGTTAAAAATTACGCTGGATAAAACGCAACTGCTGTTCGAGCATGGCAACTTTTTTCATAAAATAACCTGCCCGTAGAGCCGTCTGAATGGGATTGGTATAAATAGCCTGAATTTCCATGAGCCGTTTGGCAATGAAATCGAGCTTCATGCTCGGAGCATAAGGCAACATGTCGTCAGTCGATGTCATCATCTCATCAGCAAACCCCTTCCCTATTTCAACACCGCAGCAATTGGCGGCTTCAATTACTTCCAGCATCAGGTCATAAATCAACTGCCTAGAGTCAGGCTGACTCATCAGGTTTTCGGTCGTTGCATTCAGCACAACGGTCATCCCATTATAAGGAATGTTCCAAACCAGCTTCTTCCATCGCGACAGGTTCAGGTCGGGAGAATATTCCGCGGGAACTCCGGCGTCAATGAAATCGGCACAAATCTGCTCCAACATTTCGCGGTCTTCCTTCTGATAAGCGCCAACGGTGATCTTTCCGTAATCGAAATGGCCAATACGCCCCTTTCCAAGTTTCGACGAACAGATAAAAGCCAAACCACCGGCAATTGACAAATCGGGAAAATCGGCAGCAAGAGCTTCTTCAATCCCCAAGCCGTTCTGAACAAGCACAACAACTGTTCGCTCATGCAGTAGAGGAGGCAATAAATCCTTCAGCATGTTATTGTTGATTGTTTTCAAACAAACCAATACCACATCACACACCGGCATATCGAGCGTACTTCGATACGCATTAATTGGGAAAATGGTAAATTCACCGTCGACGGAATCAATAAATAAGCCATTCTCTTTCACATACTCATAATCGCTGTGGAATAAAAAATGCACTTCCTGACCTGCATTGGCCAACCGTCCGCCATAAAATCCCCCCAACGCGCCGGTCCCAATAATCGCATATCTGAGTTTCATAAAGCCCACTTCTTCTATCATCAATCAAAAATAAAAGTTCTGAACCTCAGCCACGCCATTTCGCTTGTGAAAATCCTTTCTGTTGATATAAAAATAAAAGTGCCGAATGGTGAAATAATGGAAATAACATAAAAAAAACAGCAATCAGATTGGAACTAAACAACTGATTATAAGTTTTTTGTATTTTTAGGAAAACAAATCAAAACCAATGATCCCAGAAATTCGTAAGACTGGAAACCTGAGAGAAAAATACCCGCCTTCGGAACCATGCTCCTGCGAGGTTTGCGTGAGCTATTGCCGGCGCCCGAGATGGTGGAGTGTTGAAGAAGCTGAAAAAGCAATCGCTGCCGGTTATGCCCACCGGATGATGCTCGAAGTTTCACCGGAGAAGGATTTTGGCGTATTATCGCCGGCATTTAAAGGCAACGAATGCAATTTTTCGCT
>DAOQAB010000002.1:0-30594 GCA_035353695.1 Prolixibacteraceae bacterium | reverse complement strand
TTTTCGCTAAAAACGGATGCACCTTTCTAAAAAAAGGGTTATGCGAATTGTATGGAACCGGCATCGAACCTCTTGAATGCCGGTTTTGCCATCACGACCGGACCGGATTGGGCAAAAAATGTCACCTCGATATTGAAAACGAATGGAAAACTGCCGAAGCCAAAAGGCTCGTTGTGCGTTGGGGAAATCTGACCAGCTTTTGGAAAAGACAGGACTTGGTTGTCGTTGAAAAATAGGTTTACAATTCTTTTTAACAGCCAGCGGTGCATTATGTCAACGCTATTCCGTTGTTTCCTGTTCGGGTTTTCGGGAAAACCTTGAAATCAAGCCAACGATAAACTCTTGTATCTTCACGCTATAGATATTCAAAAGCCCCGATCCAACCAATTGAAGGAGGGATGTCAGCAGTTTGATGAAAGAGCCGCCTTTGGATGAATCAATCAATTTTTTCGAGGCAAAACCGGAGAGCAAAAGAGTTACTGATTCAATGACCGTTCCGACAACCTCTTTGGATGTTGAAAACTCTCTCAGAGAACTCTTAATCAGGTTTACCGGTTTCAAACTTTCAGCAGTTGCTTTGAACTGCTCCTTCAGCTTTTCGCCCTGTTCAGCCTGCCTGACCTCAAGTAGCCGGATTCTCTCCTTTAATATTTCTGTTGAAGTTTGTGTTGCCATGCGATTTAGCCGAGAAATTGTTTTACAATGGAATTATTGACAGGCTTCTTCAGCAACTGTTTTCTGAAAATCAAGAAGATGATCGTCAACAAGGCATAAAAACCAGCAACGACGAAAAAACCTTTGCTGGTGCTTTCTAACAAATCCCCAATCCACAACGCTACGGCAATATTGATCAGGGTGAAAAACATCACGGCAAACAACAGCACAACAATCCACGAAATCAGATTCGATAGCACATCCGACGACTTATCGATGGTTTTCAATTTCACCAGTTCAAAAGTCGTTTTTCCATACTCCTCCCCTGTTTCAATCAGATTTTCAATTAATTCTTTGGGATTCTCCATTGCCAGATAATGTTTTTGGTCACTCAACAACCGTTTCGTTTATATCGGCTTTTTCGCCGGTCGTTTTGGTTTTTGCCTCATCGATTTTCCGATTCAGTTCATCAATCAGCTTTTTCAACTTTTCATTGACGTCATCGACCATGTCACCACCTTTTTCTACCACTTTTTTACGGGTTTCCGAACCTTTATCCGGAGCAAATAAAACACCCAATACCGTGCCAATGGCCACTCCTGTCAGAACACCCAATACGACTTTTGCTGAATTTGAACTCATACTTTTAAATTTAAATCAAACATCCAACCTGCATAAAGCATGTACGAAAGATAGTATAAAGAAAACGAAGCATCAAGTTTTTTTCTGCCCAAAAATCTTCTGATAAATAACAAAGAAGGCACCCGTTCAGGTGCCTTCCAATTAATATTTTTGGTTGAATTATGCTTTTTCGAGCTTCAATGTTTCTGAAACACGATCGCAAACATCGCTTGGGCCAAAATACTGAATTGGACCAGGATAAACAAAGTCGGTCTTCACTGCCCATTCTTCACGTTTGGAAGCAAAATAGCTGTAAGGTTTGCCATCAAGTTCGACCAAAGCCTTTTGAATAACGGGTTTCATGTGGCCATGGCGGCGTTCCATGTTCATCATCATGGTAATTGGTACTCCACCAGCAATCCATTCGGATGCAGGGGAAGTGGTATTGCGGATCGACGACATGTATCCGGTTTTTCCACTGGCTATCAAAAGTGAAGCATTGAAACCCAACGAGTAGCAATAGTCGGCATCAAAATTCGACGGAGCGGCACAACGGCCTTCGTATCCGAAGAAATGGTTTTGGAAAGCGAATTTGCCTACATATTTATTTTCAAGCTTACGTTCAGCAAGTTCTGCATCGACCATTTCGATCAGCAATTTCTCGGTTTCGATTTTCGACACCTGTACGTTTCCATGAGGATCGCGGTCGAGAGTTAACTGATTGGCAATTCCTTCAGGAAGTGATCGGAATACAACCGACGATTTTGACGAGAGCTTTTCGGCTGTCCAGTCAACACGGTGTGAGTTCTTTACATGCGAGAAAGCCTGTGCCGTAGCGGTTCCTTCAGCCAACAATTCATTTAATTCGTCGATAAGCACTTTCATTTCGGGGATGAACTCAATGAGCCCTTCCGGAATCAAAATAACGCCAAAATTCTCTTTGTTCTCGGCTCTTTTGGCAATTACATCGGCAATATAATCAACGATTTCGTTCAAAGTCTGCTTCTTTGCGGCAACTTCTTCCGAAACCAGGCAAATGTTTGGCTGTGTTTGCAAAGCGCATTCCAGCGCAATGTGGGAAGCTGAACGGCCCATCAGTTTAATAAAATGCCAGTATTTCTTAGCAGAATTGGCATCGCGCATAATGTTTCCGATCAGTTCTGAGTAAACCTTGCAAGCGGTATCAAAACCAAAAGAAGTTTCGATCATTTCGTTTTTGAGGTCACCATCAATGGTCTTTGGACATCCGATTACCTGAACCCCGGCGTTGATACTTTTATAATACTCTGCCAATACACAAGCGTTGGTATTTGAATCGTCGCCACCAATAATAACCACGGCCGAAATTCCAAGTTCTTTGCAGTTTTTCAACCCTTTGTCAAACTGGGCAACCTCTTCCAGTTTCGTTCTTCCGGAACCGATAATATCGAAACCACCGGTATTCCGGTATGCATCAATAATTTCAGAGGTCAGTTCAACGTATTTGTTATCGACAAAACCACCAGGGCCGCCAAGGAAACCATACAATTTACTCGAAGGGTTAATAGCTTTCAATCCATCAAACAAACCAGAAATGACATTGTGTCCACCCGGAGCCTGACCACCAGAAAGAATAACGCCAACATTCACCGAAGGATATTCGACTTTCGAACAGCTCGCTTCAAAAGTAATCAATGGTAAACCATACGTATTGGGGAAAAGCTTTTTAATATCGGCTTGATCGGCTACGGAATCGGTTGCCTTTCCTTCAACAATTTTTACATTCCCCTTTAAAGCATTGGGAAGCTTAGGCTGATAGTTAGCCCTTTCTTTTTGTAGTGCACTAATTGCCATCTCTTTTATTTTTAATAGAATAGTTAAATGTTATCGAAAAAAAGTGGACTAAAAATATATCAAATTGATTAAAATACCATCAAACACGCCCAAATAAGAAGTATTCAACCATTTTCAAAACAATAAGTTAACGTAGAAAAAACTTTTTCAGCCACCAAAGAAATCAGTCACATTACCAGCTATTGACGAAGAGCGTTTATAAAATTCGGTATAGCCGCACTGTGAACACGAAACGGTTATGAATTTTTGTTTTGAATATCAAATATCTTTGATAACAGATTCCCCGTTGCTCTCATCTGGTCAACGAGGTAGCAGGTATTCCCGCATTTGGGACATTTGTAGGATTGCTGGTTTGTCATAATAAAAAGATTAGTTGGCAATAAAGTTAAAACTTATTACCAACTAATCTTTTCGAAGTACTGTAAAAATCAGTTCAACATCATCTCAATTTTTCCTGTTGACTTTGAATCAGTAACCCGGTATGAACGGGCAAAATTCATGATGTTATCGACACAATAATCCGGCGCTTTATATTCTGAAAATTCCTCTTTAGAATTGATTGACAATTGATTAATTGTGTGATCAGGATTTATAAAATTGATTAAAATTTTTAGAGTAAATAAATTCCTCATAGGCATCTGCATTTTTTGTTTTCCTATAAAACGCACCGATGAGGAAAATATTATCTGTTTGAAAAAAAATTCAAACTTTTGTTAAAATTAATCCTCTTTCATCAATTATTTTTCGGAGGTTGATCAGGGCATAGCGCATACGCCCCAAAGCCGTATTGATACTCACATCAGTCTGGGCAGCTATTTCTTTGAAACTCAAACCCAAATAGTGTCGCATGATTACTACTTGCTTCTGATCTTCGGGAAGTTCCTCCACCAATTCGCG
The DNA here is from genome assembly GCA_035353695.1 of Prolixibacteraceae bacterium. GTDB lineage: Bacteria > Bacteroidota > Bacteroidia > Bacteroidales > Prolixibacteraceae > CAYMTR01. Next base: position 26,589 of record DAOQAB010000002.1, on the reverse strand, counting down.
AACTTCACTCAGAATCTGTTCATTAATCATAAAGTCTTCCACATTTTCGTCCGAGAAACGGGCTGAGTTGAAATGATCAACTTCCGACGCATCATTCGAAATCGTATTCATATTCTTCTCCCTGCGGAAATGGTCAATGATCAAATTATGCGCAATCCGCATCACCCAAGAAATAAATTTTCCATTATCGGTATATTTACCCAAACTCAATGACCTAACCACTTTAATAAAAGTATCCTGAAAAATATCTTCTGCTAAATGATGATTCTTTACATTCATTAAAATGTATGTAAAAACTTTGTCTTTATAACGATTAATGAGAATTTCAAGCGAAGAATAATCACCACCTAAATACCGTTGAACCAACTCATTATCGCTCAGATTTTGCCTGTCGATCATTACCTTATGTTTAGAAGTTAATTAAGGTAGAGCTGTTTCGATAAGATATCTCCTATTGGTTTAAATGGTAAAACAAAATGTTAACTTTGCCAAAAATAAAGATTTTTACTATATCAACAAATATTTTACTATATAAATGTCAGAAAATTCGAATTTTTCAGATTCCATCCACATCAAAGGTGCCCGATTACACAACCTCAAAAACATTGAATTAAAGATTCCGCGCAACAAATTAGTTGTCATCACGGGAGTCTCTGGTTCGGGAAAATCGACCCTGGCCTTCGATACGCTCTATGCCGAAGGACAGCGCCGCTATGTTGAAAGCCTTTCATCATACGCAAGGCAATTTTTGGGAAGAATCAACAAACCGGAAGTCGATTTTATTAAAGGTATCCCTCCGGCAATTGCCATCGAACAAAAGGTCAATACCCGCAATCCACGATCGACGGTGGGCACTTCAACTGAGATTTACGACTATCTGAAATTGCTTTATGCCCGGATCGGAAAAACAATTTCACCGGTATCGGGCAATGAAGTAAAGAAAAACGACGTAACCGATGTCGTTGATTTTTTGCTTTCTTTCCCCAAAGGAACAAGAGCAATGATTCTCACGCCATTCACAACTCACCGGGGAAGAACTCCCGAAGAAGAAATCAGTTTGTTGTTTCAGCAAGGTTTTACCCGGATGGAATGCAACAATGAAATTCTGAGCATCGATTCAGCCGAATTAATTGAAAAAATGCCTTCAAATAATATAGATTTCAACCTGGTTGTTGACCGCATTTCGGTCAACGACGACGACGACACCATCAGCCGTATGTCCGATTCGGTTCAATCAGCTTACAACGAAGGACACGGAATATGCACCGTCAAGGTTTTCAGCGGAGACCAGATAATTTCCGAGACATTTACCCATCGCTTCGAACTCGATGGAATTCTCTTTGAAGAACCTACGGTCGAAATGTTCAGCTTTAACAATCCGCTCGGCGCATGTCCCCGGTGCGAAGGTTATGGAAAAGTCATCGGAATTGACGAGGACCTTGTCATCCCGAATAAAATGCTCTCGGTATACGACGACGCGGTTGCCTGCTGGAAAGGAGAAAAAATGAGCGAATGGAAAAACGAACTGATTGAAAATGCCTTTCGATTCGGCTTCCCTGTTCACAAACCATATTACGAATTAACCCAGGAACAAAAAGATCTCTTATGGACTGGCAATAAATGGTTTGGAGGAATCAATGCATTCTTCAAATACGTCGAAGAAAACACCTATAAAATTCAATACCGGGTTATGCTGGCCCGCTACCGGGGAAAAACAACATGCCCTGACTGCAAAGGTTCCCGGTTAAAGAAGGAAGCCAGCTATGTAAAAATTAACGATAAATCGCTTACCGAACTGGTCTTGCTCCCGGTTACCGAGCTCCAACACTTTTTCAATGAGCTAACCTTATCGGAACATGATCTGAAAGTTGCCCAACGACTGCTAAAAGAAATAAGCAACCGGCTTGAATTTCTGAATGATGTTGGATTGGGCTATCTCACGCTAAACAGACTATCCAACACCCTTTCCGGTGGTGAGTCCCAGCGCATCAATCTGGCCACTTCGTTGGGCAGCGGGCTGGTCGGTTCACTCTATATTCTCGATGAGCCCAGCATTGGATTGCACTCAAGGGATACCGACAAACTGATCGGGGTTCTTAAAAAGTTGAAATCGCTTGGCAATACAGTCGTTGTTGTCGAACACGACGAAGATATCATCCGGTCAGCCGACATGATCATCGACATTGGCCCCCTTGCCGGCACGAATGGCGGACAGATCATGTTCATTGGCAACCACGACGAGCTAAAAAAAGATACCATCAGTATCACGGCCCAATACCTGAATGGAATTGAAAAAATTGATATCCCACCATACCGGCGAAAATGGAACAACTACATCCAGATTACTGGAGCAAGGGAAAACAACCTGAAAAATATTGATGTTAAAATTCCTCTGAATGTGATGACCACAGTAACCGGGGTCAGCGGTTCCGGAAAATCTTCGCTGGTAAAACAAATCATTTATCCGGCTCTGGCCAAGCGTTTTGGAGGTTTTGAGGAGAAAACCGGTCAACACGATCGCATCTTTGGAGATATTCATCTGCTCCACCAGATCGAATTCGTAGACCAAAATCCGATCGGAAAATCTACCCGATCAAATCCGGTAACCTACCTGAAAGCATATGATGAAATCCGTGCCCTTTTTGCCGACCAGCAAAGTGCAAAAGTGCAGGGGTTAAAGCCTTCCCATTTCTCATTCAATGTCGACGGAGGCCGGTGCGACGAGTGTCAGGGCGAAGGGTTTATCAAAGTTGAAATGCAATTCATGGCCGATATCTCCCTGGTTTGTGAAAGCTGTGGCGGAAAACGGTTCAAAGAAGACATTCTCGAAGTGACCTATCAGGGAAAAAACATCAACGATGTGCTTGAAATGACCGTTGATGAAGCCATTGAATTTTTTAGTGTCCACAAGAACAGCCCCGAAAAGAAAATTGTTAAAAAACTGATGCCTCTAAAAGAAGTCGGACTGGGATATGTCCAGTTGGGACAATCATCCAGTACACTGTCCGGTGGTGAAAGCCAGCGGGTAAAACTTGCATCCTTCTTGGCAAAAGAGAGCGACGAGCCAACTCTTTTCATCTTCGACGAACCAACTACCGGACTGCATTTCAATGACATAAAAGTTCTTCTTAAAGCATTCAATGCGTTGCTGGAACGTAAGCACACGATTCTGATTGTAGAACACAACCTGGATATCATCAAATCGGCAGACTGGATTATCGACCTCGGACCCGAAGGTGGCGAAGCTGGCGGCTATGTGGTTGCAACTGGGACCCCCGAAGAAATTGCCTGTTCAGAAGCTTCCTATACAGGCAACTACCTGAGAGAAAAATTATTTACCAAAGATCTTCATTAATAACCTTTTAGAATATCACAACATGAGTTTCAACAAAAAAGAAGAACAACTGATCAACAATCTGTTATCTACCAACCATCAGGTGGTTATTAACACGCTGGAAGAAGTAAAATCGACCGGAAGCAGCAAATTATTGCCTTTCCTGATTGATTTGCTCCATGCATCAACCAATGACGACATAAAAACAATGACTTACAAGATATTAGCCGAGCTTAAACAAACGGATGCAATTCCTGTTCTTGTTGAAGCAATCCGGAATGAAAAATACTTTCAGGAACAGGAGATTCTGATTCGCTCATGCTGGGAAAACGGACTTGACTATACTCCTTACCTGTCAGTGTTTATCGATCTGGTTATCCACGGAGATTATATGACTTCTTTTGAAGCTTTTACCGTCATCGAAAATTTAGAAGGAACGATCGGTGAAGAAGAAAATGAAAAATTAGTAATGCTTTTGCAAAACAGTCTAGCGGACTCTTCACCTGAAAAACAGGCTCTGTTAGAAGAATTAATACAAATTGTACCAAGATTGAAATAGCGATAAAACGGAACGCCCCAAAATTTCTTTTGAGGCGTTCCAATTGATAATAAATATTTGTTACACTTTTAATCGTTTTTCAATCTCTTCCAAATCCATCTTGAATTGTTTGTCGGTATCGAGCAAATTGTTCACAGTTTTACAGGCATGGAGTACCGTCGCATGATCTTTTTGCCCAATCTGGGTACCAATTGATGTCAACGAAGACTTTGTCAATGTTTTAGAAAAGAACATCGCAATCTGACGAGCCTGCACGACTTCTCTTTTGCGGGTTTTTGACTGTAGCGAATCAACCGGCATGTTGAAATAATCGCACACAATCTTTTGGATATAGTCAATGGTAATCTCATGTTTGCTCTGAATTACAATCTTATTGATCATATCAACAGCCAGATCCAGGGTGATTGCCTTTCTATTTAGTGTTGACTGTGCCAGAAGAGAAATTAATGCACCCTCCAATTCACGAACATTCGTTGTAATGTTCTGAGCAATGTATTCCAACACCTTATCCGGCATCGTTAACCCATCTTTGTAGGTCTTCTTTTTAAGAATCGTGAGCCTGGTTTCATAATCAGGTGCCTGCAAATCGGTCGTCAAACCCCATTTAAAACGGGAAAGCAATCGCTGTTCAATCCCCTTGATCTCAATCGGAGATTTATCTGAAGTTAATATCAGCTGTTTACCGAGTTGATGCAAATGATTAAAAATATGGAAGAAAGTTTCCTGAGTCTTTTCTTTTCCCGAAAACTCCTGAACATCATCAATAATCAGGACATCGATCATTTGATAGAAATGAAGAAAATCATTTCGTGTATTATTCCTTGTTGCTTCCGAATATTGTGTAATGAACTTGTTTGCATTCACATACAACACAACCTTCTCGGGAAAACGCTCTTTCACCTCAATGCCAATAGCTTGTGCAAGGTGTGTTTTCCCCAATCCACTGTCGCCATAAATCATCAAAGGGTTGAATGCGGTACCTCCCGGATTTTGGGCTACAGCATAACCAGCCGAACGAGCCAACCGATTACATTCCCCTTCGATAAAATTTTCAAAAGTATTGTCCTTTTTAAGCTGAGGGTCAATATGTAACTTCTGGATTCCTGGAATTACAAAAGGATTTTTAATCGACGTCGTATCTACATTAAAAGGTACCGAAACCGGGCGATTATTCAACTTCGAATTGTTGTTGGTAGGATAATTTACGGTTAAGGAACCAGTTTTCTGTGGCTGGTTGCTCATCACAACATTATACTCCAATTTTGCATTAACTCCGATAACTTTACGTAATGTTTTTCTAAGAATGTCTATATATTGTTCTTCCAAGTATTCATAAAAAAACGGGCTAGGTACCTGAATCGTTAAAATCTCATCTTCGATCTTAAGTGGTTTAATTGGTTCAAACCACGTACGGAAACTTATCGGTTGCACATTGTCTTTAATAATCGAAAGGCAATCATTCCATATCTGGTGATGGTTTTTCTGCATTATTGGCGGATTAATGAATTAAAAAATTAAAATTTTCATTTTTCAAATTTCTAATGTGATACAAAATTGTGAAAAAAATATGTGAAAAAAAATAGCTGTCTAACTTGTTTTTTCGAAACAAACCTTAAAGTTTTGTGTTTCAGTTTTATAATTTTTAACATTTTTAAAAATATTTTAATCTATTGATTTACTTGAAATTAAAAACATACACACATCTAAAAAAGTGTATATTTAACCCTTAGAAATTGAAACCTAATGCAATCAACATAATTAATTTATTATTTTTTAATAAAATTAATATTTGAAAAAAATAAACACAAAGCAAACCTACTTTAAAAATGTACCTAACAAAAAAAATTACCCTTTTTTTGTTCTATTGACTACTGCCAGAATCATTAGGGTACCTAATTACTCATATTCATTTTTTGTTAATTACAATTCAAAAATTTAAAAAAAGATCAGGCTTGGGAATAAAACGACTGATCTATAACAAAGAATGAAAAATCTACAAATAAATTCTTCATAAATATATTTTCTTAACCTCAAAGAAAATAACAAAATGGAATAGATATAATTTATTTCAGAATTTTTTTCTGTCCATCGATAAAAGAGACAAGGAATGCTCCCTTAAACATTGGTCCGATTGTGTTGAAAGTGGACTGTACCTCACCAAAATCCTGGGTAAGGCCCAAATAATACTTATAAATGCCATTTTCCGACAAATAATAAACCGGTGCATAGTTCTTGAAAAATGGGTCTTTTACCCGAAGTTTGGTTTTCAGCGCGGTAACTTGAATTCCATACCACTTGCCTTTCAATGCAGAAGCATCATTTAAGATCGCTTCATTCACTTTTACAGGTTCTGCAACACCAGCCTGTGAATTGGTCTGTTTTTTTGTATTTGTATTTTTCGCAGCCAACGAGGCATCCAGATTCCCGGCTGTTCCCTGAGATCCATCAATCGTTGAACTTGTTGCAACTGGTGAGATATCTTTGTCTGAAGGATTGTGCTTTGCAGAAATCTCATCCGATTTTTCGCTTAGAATATTTTTTTGATCAGATACCTTTTTGGGGGTTACAGATTCACTTCCATCCGATTTATCGGCAGAATCGGCAGAAGTCGAATTCTTCCTTTGATTGGCTGCTAAAGCCATTACATTCGTATCTTTTTGTTCGTCTTTTTTCATTTGCTGAGCCGAAACCGCATTACGCTCATCAAAGCGCATCTTATAATCGGAAAAAGCCCTGACAATCGATTCCGCCAGCTGAGAACGCCCTGATTCTTTTTCCAGAAAATCTCTTTCAGAATTATTGCTCATATACCCTAATTCAACCAAAGCACTGGGCATGGCCGTTTTTCGGAGTACCAGGAAACCAGCCTGGCGCACCCCGCGATCCTTCCGTTTGGCATGACTGACAAAGTGATTCTGTACCCGATCGGCAAACAGCCGGCTTTGTTCCAGGAACTCATTCTGAATCAGTTCGAACATAATGTACGATTCAGCCGAATTAGGATCAAAACCTTCGTATTTTTTTGAATAATTATCTTCTAAAAGAATTACGGAATTCTCCATTTTAGCAACTTCCAGATTCTCCTGACTGCGGTGTTGCCCCAAAATATAGGTCTCGGCACCAAGGGTAGAACCATTGGAACAGATGTTTGCATGGATAGAAATAAAAAGGTCTGCTTTTTTCTTATTAGCTATAACAGCCCTGTCATCCAATGGAATAAAGATATCCCGATCCCGGGTATAGATTACCTCCACTTCGGGAAATTGTTTCGAAATTAACCGTCCGGTTTTTAGTGCAACATCCAAAACGATATCTTTCTCATAAAATTTCCCAACCGTTGCACCCGGATCTTTGCCGCCATGCCCTGCATCAATAACCACTTTCTTAATGGAATACGCATTCATCTGAGCATAACAAGCCCCGCTTAAAATGATGAAAAACAAAAAAAGTATAAAACGTCTGGTCTTTCTTAACATTTTTTGACTAACAATTAATAATAATTGGCTCATGTCAAAGTTTAATTTAATGTATGGTAAAGTAAGTTGTAAATTCTCAATGTTGCAACCAATGAAACGCCAAAAAGCTATGTTTTCATGTAACAATACCGTTTTTTCACTTATTTTTGAACGTTTAAAAATAATACGTTTGATCCAACTGCGAAACATACTTTCATTAATCGTGCTTCTTTTTTTTGTTGCTAAAGGGTTTTCCCAAACAGAGCAACAAATCAATGATTCGCTACGGGTCAATTTAGATACACTGACCTCAACTCCCCAAAAAGATACCATTAAAAAAGAGATCCAGATTTTCGACTCCCCCATTTATTACAAATCAGCAGACTCAATGGCGGTATCCCTCGAGGATAGCAATCAAATCGTTTATTTCTATGGCAGTGCCGAAATTAAATATGGAACCATCGAATTGACTGCTGACTTAATTTCCGTAAACTTAAGTACCAAAGAAATTTACGCAACGGGCATTAAGGATTCGCTTGGAAATATGGCAACCAAACCTCATTTTAAAGAAGGTTCTGAAGAATTTGACTGTACATCGCTCCGTTACAATTTTGAAACGACCAAAGGGTTTGTCGAGAATGTAATCAGCAGTCAGCAGGAAGGAAAGGTTCATGGTGCCAAAGCAAAAATGATCAGTAAAGATGTTTTTTGTATGACCGACGGGAAATATTCGACCTGTGATGCGGAACATCCACACTTCTACCTAGATATAACCAAAGGAAAAATGATTGGGAAAAAGGCAATTATCGCAGGCCTTTCATACATTGTGGTTGAAGATTTTCCAATTTACTTCCCCTTTCTCCCTTATGGATATATTCCAACCAATAAAACATCTTATTCATCCGGAATCATCATCCCTTCGTACGGAGAACTAAACGACAGAGGATTCTACCTGAAAGACGGTGGTTTCTATTGGGCGGCCTCCGATTATTTCGATGTAAAACTCACCGGTGAAATTTATTCAAAAGGTTCGTGGGGGGTCAATTTTGAATCCAAATACAAATTGAGATATAAATATAATGGTAGCTTTACGTTCAATTACCGTGTACTGAAAACGGGTGAAAAAGGAATTAATCTAAGTTCACAACCCAGTTTTTCGATCCGATGGAGCCACTCTCAAGACTCAAAATCTAATCCGTCCAGTACATTCAATGCAAATGTCGACTTTGCCACATCGGGATACAGCTCTAAACACGAATACGAAAATGCCGACAGGTTACTTCAGAACAGCAAGTCTTCAAGTGTTACCTTCAAAAAATATTTTTTGAATTCGCCATTCAGTATGACAGCTAACATGAGCATAACCCAAAACACAAGAGATTCAAGTGTTGCCATTATTCTACCAAATCTAACATTAACAATGAAAACTACTCAACCATTCAAAAACAAAAAAAGAGTTGGCCCCAAACGTTTTTACGAAGACTTCAGCATCGGCTACACCGGAAATTTTGGCAACAGCATTAGCACAACCGAAAAAGAATTGTTTACAACACCTCTTTCTAAATGGAAAAAGAAGGTTGACCACTCCATTCCGATTACTCTTCCCTCTTTCAAATTGCTCAACTACATCAACATCACGCCATCTATCTCATACAAGGAAAGCTGGTATTTCAACTACCTACAAAAATACTGGGTCGATGGTTACAACATAAGGGATAACGAAACCGGACTTGAAAAGTGGGTTGCCGGACATGTGGAGTCCATTACCAAAGATGGCTTTAAACGAAATTACGAATACTCCGGAAGCCTCAGTGGAAGCACCACCTTATATGGCATGTACCAGATGAAGAATCCAAAATCATTCATCAATGCCATCAGGCACAAAATGGATTTAAGCCTAAGTTTAAACTACCATCCCGACTTTAAAGACCCTAAACGGGGATTCAACCAATGGGTACAGGTCGATTCTCTGGGGACCATGCAGCTATACAACATTTTTAATTCCTCAAGCAGTGGAAAGTCTGGTTCCATCGGATTTGGCATAAACAACAACATCGAGATGAAGGTGTTAAACCGGAATGACACGACCGGAACCGCTAAATACAAGAAAATTGCTCTTTTCGACAATATCGGATTTTCAGGATCATACAATATGGCAGCCGATTCGATGAACCTTTCACCAATCAGCATTACCATCCGCACCAAAATTGCCGGAACGGTCTTCAACATTAACGGGACACTCGATCCTTATGCGCTCGACGCCAACGGGAAAAGGGTCAATAAATACATGTGGACCCAGGCCAATGGGCTAGCCAAACTTGGCCGAATTACCAACATGGGAACCAGCTTTGGATATAACTTTTCATCCGATAAAATCATGAATAAACTGAAAGGGAACAATGGAGTGAAAGGGAATGATGGTGGAAAAGGAAGTACGGAAAACAAGCCACAACCCCCAACATCCGGTTCGAACCCACCTTCGGGACGATATTCTCCCAATCAATTGAAGGTCAATTGGGGAGTAAATCTCAACTACTCGATTAATTATATAAACTCTAATGCCAAGCCACAGTTAAATCAACGGCTGAACCTGGGATTAACCGGCAATATCGATTTTTCACAAAAATGGAAATCGACCATCTCATCGGGCTTCGATTTTGAGACCATGCAAATTTCGCATACACAAGTAACAGTTACCCGCGATTTGCACTGCTGGAATATGTCGCTGAATTTTTCACCATTTGGAAATAATCGATTCTATACCTTCACACTACGGGCCAATGCTTCGATGCTTCAGGATCTAAAGATCGACAAAACAAGTTATAATGGATATTAATCAATCTTCGAATATGAAAGAAATCATCAACACATTAAATGCTCCGGCAGCAATTGGGCCATACAGTCAGGCGGTTGAAATAAACGGAACAATTTATGTCTCGGGCCAGATCCCAATCAATCCCGTTACAGGAAAACTCGTTGAAGGAGATATTTCGGATCAGACAGAACAAGTTATGAAAAATATCGGAGCCATTCTGGAAGAAGTAGGTTGCAGTTTTTCAAACGTTGTCAAGTCGACTTGCCTGCTAAGCGATATGGCTAATTTTAAAGCCATGAACGAAGTATATGGGAAATACTACCACACGAACCCTCCTGCCAGGGCTGCTTTTGCCGTGAAGGATTTACCGTTGGGCGCTCTCATTGAGATTGAAACAATTGCCGTAAAATAAAAAATCCACCCCTTTTCAGAGATGGATTTCTATTTTATTTCTCGATTGATAATTTGACTTACTGTATCAGATTACTCCGAAACAACATCAAATTCAAAATCGATAACCACTTCTCGGTGTAATTTGATTTTAGCTGTGTGTTTGCCAACTTCTTTAATACCATCTTTCGGGATGGTAATTTGCCGGCGGTCAATTTCAATACCCTGTGCAGCTATTGCTTCAGCCAACTGAATGTTATTTACTGAACCGAAAATCTTGCCGGTAGTACTGGTTTTGGCACCAATAGAAACAGATAAAGCTTTGATTTTTTCGGCAAGTTTTAACGCTTCTTCTTTCAGTTTTGCTTCTTTATGCGCACGCTGACGAATATTTTCAGCCAACACTTTCTTTGATGATTCAGTTGCTACGACAGCCATTCCCTGAGGAATTAAATAATTCCGACCGTAACCATTTTTTACTGAAACGATATCGTCTTTCGAGCCTAGCCCGTGAACGTCTTGTTTTAAAATGACTTCCATTAATTAATCCTCCCGGGGTTATTTCATTAAGTCGGTTACGTATGGCAGTAAAGCAAGGTGACGGGCACGTTTTACAGCCTGAGAAACTTTGCGCTGATATTTTAATGAAGTACCAGTAATACGACGTGGCAAAATTTTACCCTGTTCGTTAAGGAACTTTTTTAGGAATTCAGGATCCTTATAGTCTACAAATTTGATCCCGTTCTTTTTGAAACGGCAATATTTTTTCTTTTTGATCTCAACTGACGGTGGAGTTAAGTATCTAATCTCTGATTGATTTGATGACATAGCTTATTTCTCCTCTGCTTTAGCTTTAACTTTAATTCTGCGTTTTGCACTGTATTCAACAGCATGTTTGTCTAATTTGAAAGTGAGAAAACGAATAATGCGTTCGTCACGACGGTATTCGGTTTCAAGCTTTTCAATAAAAGACGAATCAGCTTTGAACTCAAACAGGTGATAAAACCCGGTAGATTTTTTTTGAATCGGATAGGCCAATTTTTTTAGTCCCCAATCCTCATCGTGGATCAATTCAGCGCTGTTTGAAGTAATCAGCCCACTGAACTTTGCCACTACTTCCTTAAATTGTGCATCAGACAATACAGGAGTAGCAATGAAAACAGTTTCGTACTGGTTTAACATAGAACTTTTACCTTTCTTGAAATTAATAAATTTATTTCTCTCGTGCCCCGTCCGCGCAATCGACCGGTAAAGAATCGGTTACATGGATTTAGCGGATTAAGCGGCGCAAAAGTAGAAATTATTTCCAACTTGACAAATTAATTGAAACCAATCTTCTGCATTTCATCGGTCTATTTTAAGAATCCTCAAAAAACGGAGCGCATTCTATTTTAAGCGTAGCCATTTTTATACATTTGGAACAATTTTAATTGCGGATAATGGTCAAAAAGGTTCTAATTGCAGGAAGTATTCTGATTTTTCTGGCACTGCATTCGGTTGCCCAATCCTCCGGAAAAGGAGGAAATATTCCGAAACTGGTGGTGGGGATCACCATCGAAAATATGCGTTCGGAATACATCACCCGATTTTGGGACACCTATCAGGAAGGCGGCTTCAAACGACTGGTGGAAAACGGAACCTTCACCTACAACGCACGGATGGATATTCACAACATCCGCACCTCGACCACCATGGCCACCGTATATACCGGCACCTACCCTTCGGAACACGGAATCATCGGTGACCAGTGGTACAAAAACCTTTCACAAAAGAACATAAGTGCTTTTAACGACGATTTTTACCTGACCCTCGGAAGCGATTCGAAGAACGGAAATGTTTCGGCCGAAATGCTGAAGGTGTTTACGCTGGGCGATGTAATGAAAGAATATTCCAACTTTAAATCGAAAGTTTATTCCGCAGCTATGAACCCCGCCGCAGCCGTATTCAGTGCCGGACATGCAGGCGACGGCGCTTTCTGGTACGACCGGTCGAACGGGAAAATGATCACATCATCGTACTATATGGAGCAATTCCCCGACTGGGTGAGCACCTTCAATGCCCGTCAAATGCCCGACTCCTTTTTGCAGGGAACCTGGAACCTGCTATTGCCTGCGGAAACATACAGCAAAGGATTCCCCGATGATCATGTGCTGGAAAAAGGGTTCTGGAAACGCTGGAATACATTCCCTTACCCGCTATCGACACTCAGCAGCATGGCCCGTTCGAAATACGAACTTCTGCCGGCAACCCCTTTCGGCAACGAATTAATCACCCGATTTTCATGCCAACTGATCGACCAATACCAACTGGGAGCAGACGACACTCCCGATTTGCTGAATATTACCTACTGTTCGATGGACTTTGCCAACAAATGGTTCAGCCCGGCATCGGTTGAAATTCACGATACCTATTTACGGATTGACCGCGAAATTTCACGGTTACTCGATTTCCTCGATAAAAAAGTGGGAAAGAACAACTACCTGGTGTTCCTTACTTCCGCATCGACCAGCGATTATCCGGTAAACATTCTGAAAGACGAGATGAATTTTCGTGCCGGAGAATTTGTTCCGATAAACGCGATGGCTTTGCTAAGGGTTTATCTGAATGCGCTCTTCAGCACCGGCGACTGGATTGTTATGTACAACGAAGAGCAGGTCTATCTGAACCATTCGCTGATTGAAGAAAAAGAAAAATCGCTGGAAGAGATGCAGGAGAAAGCAGCCCTGTTCCTAAACCAGTTTGAAGGGGTGAAATCGGCTGTTCCGGCAGCGCTGATCGAACGGTCGAACCTCGACAACCCAAGGTTTAAATCGATCGAGAACAGTTATTGTGCACAACGATCGGGCGATGTGATCCTGCTGCTCGAAGAGGGTTGGCGGCCAACGCCAAAATACAACGAAGTGGAATACTCGACCGAAAACCGCATCCCACTCATTTTATTTGGCGATGGAACAGAAACCGGTGTATTGGAAGAACCGGTTGACGTTACCGATATTGTACCTACGATATGTAAACGGTTGAAGATCTTTCCTCCGGATGGTGCCCGCGGAAAAGTGCTAAAAAATGTATTCTGGTATAATTAACCGGAATCAAATGGTAATTTCAACCGTATTCCCTTCCGGATCAAGAATCACACTTTCGTAATACCCATCGCCGGTTGTACGCGAATTGCCTTTGACCATGAAACCTGCATTACGGATAATTTCGGTCAGCCGGTCAACCTCACCGGAACTGCCAACCGAAAAGGCCAGATGGTGAAAGCCGGCATAAATATCATCGCCTGCAACCGGTAATAGCCGATCGGTTTTTCGCATCAACTCGATAGAAGCACCTGAATCAAATGAAACAAAACACGACTCAAACCCCTTGGCGGGATTCCGGTAGATAGCCCCTGCCCTGCCGTTGAAAAAACGGCAATAAAATGAAGTCATCTGCTCCAGATCGTTTACCCAAATTGCGATGTGAGATATTTTCATCGTGTTGTAGCTTTTTAAAGAAATGATATCCAATAGGAGTATTCACTTTGTGGAAAATCCAAGTATAACAATGAATCATAAAACGAATTGATGTTGTGAAAATTATCTTTAACCACAAGTCATTTAAAAGTAAATATCAACAGCACTTTCACTTTTTAGAAGTCGACTGATAACTTTAATTGTCCGCCAAGACCATCTTGTATAATTCTCATCAAAGTCGACAACCGGATATCACTTGCATTATTTTCAATTCGTGATATGTAATTCTTTGTCGTTCCTACTTTTAAAGCAAGATCGGCTTGTGTCATATTTTGCTTCTTTCTTGCTTCCTGAATCAACACGCCAATTTTAAACGCCTCGAATTCTTCTTCATATCTTTCCCTCGAAACAGTACCTTTTGTACCATATTTTTGGTCCAGATGGTCATCCCAGGAAACAAGATCCTTATTATCTTGATTTGCTGCCATAATAATCTCTTCTTAATTGTTCTGCTTTTTGAATTTCCTTTCTTGAAGTCTTTTGAGTTTTTTTCTGAAATCCGCTTAATAGGATCACCAAGTTTCCTTCATCAAAGAAACAAAATACCCTATATATGTTGTTCCCAACCTGAATTCGTATTTCATAAAGTCCATCTGTACCAGACAAACATTTAAGATACTTTTGGGGAACAATTTGCAGAACAGTTATTAATCCAATTACCCAATCTATCTTCTTTTGAACTTCTAAAGTCTGCGAATAGTAAAAATCCCAGAAAAAATCTTTATAAACACATATATTCCTTTTAAAGTCTTTCAACGTCAATTGTTTTCAACTTTACAAAGTTACCTAATTGGACAACCAAATCAAATAGAGAAGTCAATATTTCATAAGGAAACTGCTTAATTTCCGCCTGAAAAATGAATAGGGTACCAATGGGATACCCTATTTATTTTGTCCCAAATAGGAGAAGATTTTGCACCGATTTATTCCAGTTCGACCCTGATCATAAACTTTAAAGGTAGAACTTTACTTTCAAAAACTAGCTGTAAAACAAATGATCGCTTAACCGCTGAAGAGTTGCCTTCTTATCCTTCGTACTTACCAGAATGGAAACATTGTGCGCACTACCACCATAGGAGATCATTCGTACCGAAATGCCTTCCAGCGCTTCAAAAATCTGCTTCGAGAAGAACTTCTCTTCCGAAATCATATCGCCCACTACACAAACAATGGTCATATCGCGATCGACTTCCACTTCGCCCAGTTTTTCCAGCTCGGCAACAATCAGATCGAGATTTTTGCAGTTATCGATGGTCAACGAAATGGCCACCTCCGAAGTGGTGATCAGGTCGATGGCCGTTTTGTAACGCTCGAAAATTTCGAAAATCTTGCGCAGGAAACCATACGCCATCAACATACGGTACGAGCGGATTTTGATGGCCGTAATCCCATCCTTGGCAGCAACGGCTTTCATTCCCGAGATGGTTTTATCGTTCGAGATCAAAGTTCCCGGAGCCGATGGTTCCATGGTATTCTTCATCCGCACCGGGATATTGGCCTCTTTGGCCGGCAATACAGTCAGCGGGTGCAGGATTTTTGCCCCGAAATAAGCCAGCTCGGCAGCTTCGACAAACAACAGGTTATCGATGCGGGAAGTTTTTTCGACCACACGGGGATCGTTGTTGTGGATTCCGTCGATATCGGTCCAGATCTGAACTTCTTCGGAACCGATGGCTGCTCCCAGCAGTGAAGCGGTATAGTCGCTGCCACCACGCTGCAGGTTGTCGATATCGCCATTGGCGTTACGGCAGATGAATCCCTGTGCAATGTATATCTCCTGATCACCGGCTTCTTCGAGTACCGGTTTGACCAGCTCTTTGATCTTTGGAAGGTCAGCCTGTTTGTCTTCGTCGATGCGCATGAAATCGAGCGAAGGGAGCAACGCTGTTTTAACACCGTACTCTTTCAAAAGATAGGTAAACAAAGCGGTCGAAATCAGCTCGCCCTGAGCCACAATGATCTGTTCATTTATTTCGTTGAAACCATCTTTTACCTGATCGAGCAGGATTCCGAAGTGATGATCGATAATCTTATATCCTTCTTTTTTGAATTCGTCTTTTTTATAAAGCTCTTCAACCACCTTAACGTACTTATCCTTCAACTCCTGAATAAGCTGTTTTGCGCCCTCTTTATCAGCTGCATACAACTTATTACTGATCTCAACCAACGCATTGGTTGTACCCGACATTGCTGAAAGAACCACTATTTTCGGTTCGCCGTCGGTAATGATCTGAACTACCGATCGCATATTTTCAGGAGATCCCACGGAGGTTCCTCCAAATTTGAAAACCTTCATAATTTATTTAGATATTAAGCTTTATATGAATTGCGCAAAGATGAAAAAAAAATTTGTTCCGGTAAATACGTAAAACCCTTAATGATTAATCCCACAACATGTCAGGATATTTCCCATCGCCAATCAGTTGCTGAATCCGTTCTTTCACCATGGGTTTATCCTCCTGATAGGTTACCCCAAACCAGGAAGCATCACTCGTCAGTATTTTCACGGTTGTTTTGTTGGTTTTAATCAATTCATCGACGAACATGGGGATGAAAAACTCCGATTTCAGTTCATTTCCTTTCGCTTCGAGGAATTTTACGAAACCCTCTTCGAGACAGGCAAAGAGCGACGGATGGAAACCCCAGAAGTTCATCGAAACCACTTCGTTGCCTTTCAATGCCACCTTTTGATCGTCGCAATAATAAAAGATTCCATCGCTTTCGCTGGTGATCTGTGTCAGTTCGTCAATATCGGTAAGGTTGCCCAATGCATCGGGGATACAGAGACCGCGCGAAACAGAGCCATTCTCGGAGAGGGTCCGGTCGAGCCGGTAACCAACCATGGCATAATGTGCCGAAGCGACATCGCCGGTCAGGAATTTGGCAATGGTCGAGTAAGCCTCGGCGCCATAAAAGTCATCGGCATTGATGGCGGCAAAAGGAGTGTTAACCGCATAGCGGGCGGAACGAATAGCATGGCCCGTGCCCCACGGTTTCTGACGCCCTTCGGGGACAGAGAAACCAGCCGGTAAATCGGTCAGGTCCTGAAAAACATATTCGACATCGATTTTGCCTTCCAGTTTGCTGTCGAACCGTTCTTTAAACGCTTCTTCAAAATCGTGACGAATAATAAAAACAACTTTTCCAAACCCTGCACGGATTGCATCAAAGAGTGAATAATCGATGATTGCTTCTCCATTTGGACCCACTTCGTCAAGCTGTTTCAACCCGCCATAACGGCTTCCCATACCTGCTGCAAGAATTACTAATGTTGGTTTCATTTACTATCAAATTTTTAAAGAAAGATACATTTCATTTTTACCGGGAGCAAAAATAGTTTTTTTGAGATTTTTACCATTAAGTGAGGCCAATATCTAATAAAGAATTAACCGAGGAAGAAAGCCCAGGTTATTGGTCAATAGAAAAACAAATAAACCACAGAGTTCTCAGAGAAAGCACAGAGTTGAAGGTGATTTGGAAAAAAGGGAAAACGGAGACGGGGCTCTTTTTGATTGGAAAGCATTCCCTCTCGGTCAGCAACGCTTTACCTTTTCTTAAAAAAAGGGTTTTAAACCGTGTGCCGGGGACACTCCGTTGTTTTATGGAATACTTTTGCGCTTCGATTTCAGAGGGAGATGTTATGCGTGATAAGATGTGGAACAAGGATTTTATCTTCCTGGTTCTTTCCAATTTTCTGATGTATATAACCTACTATGCGGTGCTTTCGGCGCTGCCTGTTTATCTGGTTACCGAGATGCAGGCCACCAAAAGCCAAGTGGGGGTGGTAGTGGCTACTTATACACTGGCCTCGGTGCTGGTACGCCCGTTTTCGGGGGTCACCCTTGACCGGTTTAACCGGCGGGTTGTCTTCCTTATCGCCCTGATCATCTATTCGCTGCTCTTCTGTGGCTACCTGGTAGCGCTCTCTGTTCTGGCTATTATCCTGCTGCGGTTTGCCCAGGGATTGACCTGGGGCTTTACCACCATTTCGGGATCGACCATTGCGGTGGATATTATCCCGGAGGCGAAACGGGGCGAAGGGATTGGCTATTTCTCATTGTCGACGACCCTGGGAATGTCGGTGGGGCCGGTTATCGGGATGTTTATCAGCCATCGGTGGGGTTTTATTCCCATGTTTGTTTCGGGCCTCTTCATCAGCCTGGCCAGTGTCGGATGTGCCTACGCCATTCACCTGCCACAACGGCTGAATGCCCCCAAAGAGATCAAACTCAACTTCGATACCCTTTTCGAAAAACGGTCGGTGATCCCCTCGCTGAACCTGCTGATCATTATGATCACCTACGGCGGGCTTGTGTCGTTCATTGCCATCTATGGCTGCGAAATAGGAATCCAAAACTCGTCGCTCTTCTTTCTGATCCTGGCCGTGGGTATTGCCTCCTCGCGAATTACCACCGGAAAGATTTTCGACCGCGAAGGCCCGGGACGGATTGTCACCGCCTGCCTGTTGCTGCTTATGGTTGGTTTCCCCCTGCTGGCGATGGTAAAAAACGGGGTGGGTTTCTACCTTTCGGCCCTTGTGATTGGCTTTGGCATCGGGGTGGTGTTCCCCACTTTTCAATCGATGGTGAACAACTTGGCCGATAACGACCACCGCGGGGCGGCCAACTCGACCCTCTACACGGCGCTCGACGTGGGCATGAGCTTTGGGATGGTCACTTCGGGGCTTATTGCCCAATACATCTCCACCGCCTCCATCTGGCTGATCAATGCGGCAGTCTGCCTGGCCGGGCTCCTCTTTTTCCGGTTATATACGCTGGGAAATTACAGCCGCAAAAAAGCAGGATAAACAGGAAGTTTCTATTTCCAGGCACGATAATTACCCAACGTTATCTATTCCCTTGTTGCGGGTTTGTCGCCCAGGGCAAAGCGGAGGAAACGGGGGTGCATCACCTTGTCGACGCCATTCATGAATTTCCAGTTGGAAGTGTCGATCCGATAAAGAAATACAACACCTCCTTTTTCATAATTCACCGACATCTCGGAACCATAATTTTTGCACTCAAAATTAGATGTTAACCCACAATAGAACTTTTCGGTGTTATACCCAAAGGTGAAATGAAACAGGAACTGGGAAGAAACCCGGTTGCAGGTTTTTGTTAGTTCATCAGGAACGGAATAGGCCACCACCTTTTGAAAAGAGATACCCGGCAAAGCGGTAAATGAGGCAAAAAACTTCCGCGATAACACCCAAAGATAAGAGTATCCCAACGACGCCCCAAAATCGGAAAAGAAAGTGGTCTTATAATAGATACCTGGATCAGCATAAAGACAAACAGCTGGCGGGATTATCAGACTATCAGAAAAAGCACCATTTACCGAGACAAAACCATTCATCAGCCAACTGCCCCCGCTCTTATCCGGAACCTTCTTATAGGTATAGATCTTATTGGAATAGATCTTAGCTGGTTTAAATACATATTCTGCCGAAAGAGAAGTTGCACTCGTTCTCAAATCAGACAGTTGAAAGCAGACACCACCCTCCTTCCAATGGTCGTCAAACTCCTCCTGATTGGAAAAATAGTATCCTTTATAATCCCGGTTCTTTAGCTCAATTGTCCATTTTTTTAACTTCACCTCGACATTTAATGCATCCGATTGCGTCTTCCCATACAGGTTAACATCATCCGAAGGGAGCGAAAAGGCGTAATCAATCCCCAGCCAGGAGTAATGAAATCCCAGATAGCATGATGATTTTGAATTCGATTCAAAGATCAGTTCCTCATCGGTTTTGGGTATTGGTATTTCAATCTCCGAGTTGTTAAACGAGAATTTGGTATAGAAACTAAGATACTCCGGAACAACCGCACTTCGGATAGAATCCTGGGGTAATGCCTTCACGCAAACAAACAGCAGAAAAATCAACAAAAAGGGGTTGGCTCTCATTGTGGCTATTTCAAAGGACCAAAAATAGACATTGAACCGTAAACCAATACGATTCGATGCTGCTTTTCTGAACAAAATTAGTTGATCTCAGCCCGGAATCTTCCCAATCAGGGAGGTTTGGGTACAGCGTTCGATCGTTACCTGCACCAATTCGCCCTTCTGATGTACTTCGCCGGGAAAAATCACCACCTTATTCTGTGAGGTACGCCCCACCAGCTCTTTCTCCGATTTCTTTGAACGCCCCTCAACCAGTACCTCAAAGGTTTTGCCCACATCGCTGCGGTTGTTTTCGAGCGAGATGCAGTTCTGAAGCTCAATCATCCGCGAAAGGCGTTCCAGCTTCACCTCCTCAGGCACATCGTCGGTGAGGTATTTGGCCGAATAGGTTCCGGGGCGTTCGCTGTATTTGAACATAAAGGCGCTGTCGAAGCGAACGGTTTCCATCAGCGAGAGGGTCTCCTGAAAATCTTCCTCTGTTTCGGTGCAGAAGCCACAGAACACATCGGTACTCAGGCCACAACCGGGAATGATTTCGCGGATGGCGTCAATGCGTTTCAGGTACCATTCGCGGTCATATTTGCGGTTCATCAGCTTCAGTATGCGCGAGCTGCCCGACTGGAACGGCAGGTGAATGTGTTTGCAGATATTAGGCACGGCTGCCATGGTACGCAGCAGTTTGTCGGTTAAATCTTTAGGGTGCGAAGTGGTAAAGCGTACCCGCATGCAGGGCTGGCTTTGAGCAACCATCTTCAGCAGATCGGGAAAACGTACCGGTTTGGTTTCGCCTTCGGGCTGCCATTTAAACGAGTTGACATTCTGCCCCAGCAGGGTCACCTCCTTGTAACCATTGGCCGCAAGATCGGCCACCTCATTCAGGATATCTTTGGGATCGCGGCTGCGTTCACGGCCACGGGTATAAGGTACAATGCAGTAGGTGCAGAAGTTGTTGCACCCGCGGGTGATGGAGACAAAACCCGAGATGGCGCCTTCGTCGAGCCGCCGGGGAACCAGGCTATCATACGTTTCGTCGATGGTCAGTTCCACGTTGATGGCTGCTTCGCCTTCATGCGCCTTATCGATCAGGTATGGTAGATCGCGGTAAGCATCGGGACCGGCCACCAGGTCGACCACCTTCTTTTCGAGCAGTTCATCGGCCAGCCGTTCGGCCATACAGCCAATCATCCCGATGATCAGGTGTTTCTTTTTCTTCTTGTACGAATTGAAAAACCTCAAACGTCCCCAGATGCGCTGTTCGGCATTGTCACGCACCGAGCAGGTATTGATAAAAATGGCATCGGCTTCGAGCTGGTCGCTGGTAATAGTGTATCCCCTCTCTCCCATCACGGCAGCCACCACTTCACTGTCGGCCACGTTCATCTGGCACCCATAGGTTTCGATATAAAGTTTCTTGTCCATCAACTGTTCGCTAAATCAGGCTGCAAAGTTAATCGCATTTTTGAAACGGTAAACGGTGGAATAAATTCATTCCGGATGGAAAAGTCTATTTCAAAAGCTGAACCATTCTTTCCATTGCTCTTTTCTGGATAAAGAAAGAGGGACATGCCTTCAACTGACATGCCCCTCTTGTTCATCATGATAATTAAAACAGGAAGAAAGTTATTCGCTTTTTACAATCCGGAAGACCTGCTTTCCTTCTTCAAAATTGACCTGTAACAGGTAAACACCTTTCCGCAAGGTTGAGAGCAGAAGATTGGAACTTCCATTTTCGATGGCGCCTTTTCCAACTACTTTGCCGGTGTTGTCGGTCAGTTCATAACTGCCATCCACATTGCTGCTGGTAGTTACAGTAATCCGATCGGTAAACGGATTTGGATAGACTGACACCCTGATGGTTTTAGCCACATCGATTCCCACATTCGACAAAATAGTCAAAGTTCCATTCACGTAGTTAAAGGAATAATTATTGTCCAATCCACCCGATACCGTAATGGCATACGTACCGGAGTTGCTTTCTGAATTAGCAGAAGTAGACGCAACAGGAACCTCATCAATCACATCAAGATTTTCTCCATTGACAAAACCACTGTAGATTAAGGTAAAATCACTAGGTTCCATTCCTTTATTGATTACCTGATCGACTGCTGTAACGGTCAGCACAGCCTTTTCAACATGAATCAATACAGTGTCTGACACCTCAACATAGTTGCTAGTATTGTCGGGAATGAAGGTTACAACCAATGGTTGCTCATTCCCTGCATTCAATATTCCCCCTTCTGCCGGAGAATAAACAAATGTTCCAGGGACATCGGTGGTAGCATTCAGCTGTGTTTCATTAAGAGTCGAGCCATAAACAATTGGAGCAGGCGTATTCCAGGTAATTACCGGAATCTGCTTATTGATAATGGTCAACGTTCCGGCCACGTAGGTGAACTCGTAATTGTTGTCCGATCCTCCCGATACCTCGATAGAATAGATACCTGCCGGGCTTGTGGTTGTAGCCGATGTGGACACCACAGGCACTTCGTCGAGAGAAGCTTCACTATCACCATTGACAAACCCGCTATAGGTGAAGGTCAGTTCCGGGATATTTTTCAGTAACGATTCCTTGTTATCAGCCGTAACGGTAAGCAATGATTTTTCTACGACCAGCGTATCGTTTACATATTCGAACCGGTAATTTTTAGACCATCCGCCGGAAACCTGAACCGGATAAACGCCGGCATCCAACCAATCTATACCATCAACCGCAGCAACAGGAAGAGTGTCGAGGTCGGCAATCGTATCACCTGCTACAAAACCATCATATCCAATCGTAAATGCAGGGATTTTATCCCCGTAGGTAATGACCTGACGATTGGGTTTTACGGTAAGAAGTGCCTTAGTTACCGTTAATGTGTCACCCACATATTTAAAATCATAGTTCGTTGCTTTACCACCCGATACAACAATTGGATAGATACCAGCACCAAGGGTTTCGGTAATTTCACTCCCACCTACAGTATCGAGATAAGCTACCGGAAGAAGCTCAAGAGCCGTAGAATCTTCCCTGTTAACAAAACCTTCGTAACGGATGGTCAATGCAGGAATGGTATCCCCATAAACGATGGCCTGGCTATCGGCTGTTACAGTTAACAACGCTTTATCTACAGTCAGAACCCCGCTTTTATATTGGAAATTGTAGTTTGCGGCTGTTCCTCCCGATACGGTAATCGGATAACTTCCGGCATTTTCACCGGCAGAACTTTCAACCGAAGCAACAGGAAGAGTAGTCAGAATCGACTTATCATCGCCATACTGAAAACCTTCATAACGGATGGTCAATGCAGGAATGATCTCCCCGTATGATATTCGCTGACTGTCGGCAACAGCGGTAAGCACTGCCTTGTTCACGGTCAGCGTCCCGTCAGCATACCGAAAATCGTAATTGTTATCCGATGCTCCGTTGCAACTTATTGTATAGTTTCCCATGCTTCGGGGAGCCGTCCCGCTAATGGAAGCCACGGGCATCACATCAATTACAGCTTCATCATCTCCGTTGGCAAAACCCGTAATTGTTGCAGTCGGGTTAATGATTTCCCCGTAGTAAGAGATGAGATCGTTGGCCTTCACGGTAAGCAACGCTTTGGTTACCTCAAAATCGCCTGCAACATAGTTGAAAGTGTAATTATTGTCTGATCCGCCGGTTACGATAATCGAATCGGGATAATTACCTGCATCGGTTGCAGCATTTACATTTGTGCTGATGGTTGGCGCCTCATCGATGGCTTCTACCCCATTTACCCAACCCCTGTAAGTAAAAGCAAGATCAGGGTTGGACGAACCATACACTTTGGTTTGATTGTCGGCTGTAACGGTCAGTGCAGCCTTATCGATCGCAAAATAACCGGGAACATATACAAAATTGTATGCATCGTCCGATGCGCCGGATGCGGTTATTGCCCCAAGGTAAGAACCTGAACCGGTGGTACGGGTTACCGTTGTGGTAAGGGTTGGTGCCTTGTCGACGGTTTCAATCCCGTTTACCCAGCCATGGTAAGTATATGTCAGCTCCGGATTTTCTTCACCATAAACTTTGTATTGATTATCGACAGTGACCGTTAATGTGGCTTTGGTCACACTAAAATCACCAGAAACAAGATTCAGTTTGTAGTTGTTATCGGAACCGCCACTGAGGGTAATTGAACCTGAATAGGTACCCACACGAGTTGTTTCAGTAATGGTTGTGCTGATAGTGGGTTCCACATCAATGGTTTCAACTCCGTTTACCCAACCACTGCAGCGATAAGTCAATTCCGGATTGGACGAACCATACATCTTCGTTTGGCTATTCGCCATAACGGTTAAAGTAGCTTTGGTAACATTAATGGAGACATTCCCACTGGCCGACTCATAGAACGTGGTGTTATCGGGTGTAAAGTGTACCGTTATGGGCTGACTGTTGCCCACGGCCAATCGTGTACCCAAAGATGGAGTATACGTAAAAGTCCCGCTGATTGTATCGGTACCCACTTTGGCCACAGCATTGAGCTGTTTGGCACTCAAAAGCGTACCATAAACGATATCGGCAGGAGCTGGCCAAACAATTACCGGAACCTGAACCACAGAAACTTTAAGTGTTCCGGCCACATAGTCAAAATCGTAATTATCATCGGAACCACCAGATACCGTAATTGGATAGCTGCCAGCCGGACTGCCGAGTAGTGCGGTGGTTGCTGCCGTTGGTTTTATATCAAGTACCGTTTCGTCATCGCCGTTCACAAAGCCCGAATAGCTGATCGTTAACTGCGGGATCGCCTGATTCAGACAGACTACCTTATCGTCAGCGGTTACAGTAAGAAGGGCTTTGGCCACTTCTAAGTTTCCGGTGAAGTAATTGAACGTATAATTTGACGAAACCCCACCGGAGGCTGTAATGGTATAATTTCCGACATTGATTCCATCACCGGCAGCAACCGATGCAACCGGCTTAACCGATAGGTCGTTTGCATCATCGCCGTTCACAAATCCCTCATAAAGAACGGTAAGAACCGGCGTTGATTCACCATATACTTTACTGGTATCGTTCGCGGTAATATTCAAACCGGCCTTAAGAATATTAATCTTTACATTAAAATCATTTTCAGCATACTGGGTTGTATTATCAGGCACAAAATGAACATGAAGCGTCTGCAAACTTCCGGCATTCAGCACAGTTCCAACGGCAGGATTATAAGTAAATGTACCAGACACAGGAGAAGTTGCATTCAACTGGGTTGTACTGAGGGCTGTTCCATAAACCACATCCGAAGGAGTAGTCCAGGTAATTACCGGAACATCCTTGTCGGATATAACCAGTGTTCCGGCAACATATTCTAATGAATAATTGTTATCGCTACCGCCGGAAATGGAGATGGAATAAGAGCCCGAAGGCCCTGATGCAACTGCAGTGGTATTCAAAGAAGGCTCTGAACCAAGAACCGAAGCATCGTCTCCATTCACAAATCCCACATAAGAAACAGTAAGCTCAGGAATTGCCTGTCCAAGATAAATTGTCTTATTATCGGCTTTTGCGGTCAGTGTCGCTTTGGTTACTTCAAAGTCACCGGCGATAAAATCAAAATCGTAATTATTATCGGAACCATTGGTTAAGGTAATGGCATCGGTATAGGTTCCTACATTAGTTGTTGCATTGATTGTTGTAGTGATGGTTGGTGTTCCATCAATGGTTTCCACCCCGTTCACCCATCCACTGTAAGCAAAGGTGAGTTCCGGATTGGCTGAACCATATACTTTGGTTTGATTGTCGACAGTCACAGTCAGTGTCGCTTTGGTCACTTCAAAGTCACCGGCAACATAATTGAAAGTGTAATTATTATCAGAACCACCAGTTAAGGTAATGGCATCAACATAGGTTCCGGCATTGGTTGTTGCATCAACTGTTGTAGCGATAGCTGGCGCCACATCGATGGGTTCCACACCGTTCGCCCAGCCACTGTACGTGAATGTGAGTTCCGGGTTAGCAGGACCATATACCTTGGTTTGATTGTCAGCTGTAACAGTCAGTGTCGCTTTGGTCACTTCAAAGTTACCAGCCACAAGATCCAGATTGTAGTTATTGTCGGAACCTCCGGTTAAGGTAATGGCATCGGTGTAAATACCAGCGCCCGTTGTTGTGCTTACGCTTGTGTTGATGGCTGGCGCTACATCAATGGTTTCAACCCCGTTTACCCATCCAGTATAAGCGAAAGTAAGTTCCGGGTTCACTGAACTGTACACTTTGGTTTGGTCATTGGCAGTTGCGGTCAGTGTCGCTTTGGTTACTTCAAAGTCACCGGCGACAAAACTGAATACATAGTTATTGTCCGAACCACCGGTCATGATAATGGAATCAGCATAGACACCAACATTTGTCGTCGCATTTATTGTTGTGCTGATAGTTGGTGTTACATCGATGGTTTCTACACCGTTCACCCAACCACTGTAAGCGAAAGTAAGTTCCGGATTGGCCGAACCATACACCTTTGTTTGGTTGTTGGCTGTAACCGTTAATGTTGCTTTCTCAACATTGATCACGACTGTTTTGGTCGTCGGTATGTAAGCATTTAAATCGTCGGGAGTGAAAGTAACCGACAAGGTTTGAGCATCGCCTGCATTCAAAATTGAGTCGATCGCAGGGG
>DAOQAB010000001.1:0-96918 GCA_035353695.1 Prolixibacteraceae bacterium | reverse complement strand
ATTGAAGATGCCAAAAGGGAAATGGCCCATGACATGAGGCACGATATGGAGGAAGAGGGGATTGATGAAGAAACCATTGAGGCTGCTATAAAAGCTGCTTCAGCCGGGTTGGATATTGCGGCCGGTGTGGTGGGGAGCATTGATATCGAAGGGATTGTCTCAGCCGCATTAAAAGGGGTTGAAGCCTCACTGAACACCGTTGGAGATCAAATGGAATACCACCAGTGCACAACACCCGACTCGTCGGATGAAAACCTGTACGAAACAATGACCAAAGAGAAGAAACAACAGAAGAAAGAGCTGGAAAAACAGCGGAAAAAGCTCCAGAAGGAAATGGATAATCTCGACAAAGAGATTGAAAAGATCGATCATTAATCAATACTCCATGCGTTTTTATAAAATGGGAAAGCATCCGGCGGCATATTGCTGCGGATGCTTTTTCACTTATTAAAGAATCTGAAAATATGAAATTGATATGATTGGATTAATTTTCAGAAAGCTTTTCGTCGATTAACAAAGCATAAATCTTTTTAAAAATGTCCGTATTTTTCATGATACCAGTAAATTGATTGGCACCGGGGCCATAAGCAAATACTGGCACTAACACGCCAGAATGGTTTCCGGTAGCAAAACCAGCTTTTACCTGTCCATCTTTCTCGTTGCCACCCAGAAGCGCCAATCCTCCTGTCTCGTGGTCGGCTGTTACAATAATCAGCGTTTCTTTATTTGCTGAGGCAAATTTCAAGGCTTCACCAATCGATTGATCAAAATCGAGCATCTCTTCCACAATATACTGCACATCGTTCTGGTGCCCTCCCATATCAATCTGAGAACCTTCGACCATCAGAAAGAAACCCTGATCACCATTGGCAAGATTTTTTACTGCAAGACGGGTTGCTTTTGGCAGCATATCTTTTCGTTCGGAAACACGTCCGTTATGTTCAGATGCTGTTAGGCAAGCAATCTTCCCATTATTTTTTGCTTCGAGGCTATCAAGGCAGGTAAACACAGAATAGCCTTTAGCAGTAAGACTATCTATCAGATTTTTGCCATCGGCCCTTTGGGTGAAGTGTTTATAACCTCCACCGATGAAAAGATCGATATCCGTCTTCAGAAAATCAGAAGCAATATCCTCATAAGAGCCCCTCGATTCCTGGTGGGCGATAAAAGAAGCAGGTGTAGCATGTGTGATGGAAGAGGTTGATACCAATCCTGTTTTCAGCCCTTTCCCCTCGGCATATTCAAGAATCGTTTTCAATTTACACTTTTTCGTATCAACAGCAACATAACCATTGTTGGTGCGTTCGCCACACGACAAAGCAGTCCCTCCTGCCGACGAATCGGTAATAAAATTGTCGGCAGATTGTGTTTGAGAGTAACCACAATACCTAAAGTTATTCAGAAACAGACTCCCCTGATTGGCGAACAACGCAGCTGAAATTTGCGAAATGCCCATTCCATCCCCAATCATCAGAATAACATTTCTGGGCACCTTCTTAACAGCAGTTTGCTCAAATGTATTTGCGGAATAAAACGTACTACCATTGTAGCATTTTGTTGAATCGCTTCGGCTTATGGTTTTGTAGTTCTCCTGAGGATAAACCACTATACAACCTGCAATAAGCGCTACCAGTAAAACTATTTTTTTCATCTCCCCATGTAAAAATACATTTCATGCAAGGGTTTTTGAGCCTCGCATGAAATGTTGTAGTTGATTATGTAAATTTATAAAGTTGAATATGGCAATTTGGTCCAGTCGGAAGACTCTTCGTCCCAACCTTCATTTTGTAACAGAATCCCATTGGATAAGGTTATTTGTGAGTCCGGAATTTTCCAGAATCCTTTCGTCGCTTTGTAACGAGTCATAAAGTCGAAAGCAGGATCAAACTTATAAGTATCTACGTTACCCCGATTGGTAATAGGCTCTCCTGTCTGATTGTCCACAATTTGCTGTACTTCGCCCCAGCGACGAAGATCATTCCAACGCAATGCTTCGAAACAAAGCTCATAACGCCGTTCCTTTTTAAGTGCATCGAGCGAATAATCAACTGGTTTTAAACCTGCACGCACACGAACCCGGTTCAGACCGGTGTTCGTTTCAGTGAGCTCGGAATGCATTAATAAAACATCTGCTAAACGAATGAAGATAATATTTTGGGTCAATCCCTTTTGTTTGTCGTTCTGTCCGCCATAAAAATAGGCATATGATTGATAAAGAGTTCCGGATTCGTCGTAAGCGCCACACCCCAAATATTTTTTGCAAACCAACCCGGTATTTTCCACTTCTTTACTTGGATCGCCTGCATAATCGGGCATCTCAGTTGCTTTATCGCAAATTGAACCTTCACGCCGATAATCACCTGCATAATCGGGGTCGGCGGCCCAATCGGTCCAAAGTTTATAGCTTGCCGGGCCATTGGAATATCCGGTTGGAATAAACGGGAAAGCCGTAGTACTTCCGGCCTTTCGGGGATTGAAAAACTCAACAATCCGGTTGGCGTAACCCGACGAATACGTATAACCTGTGGTCCCGGAAAATTCGGTAGTATTCGAAAAGCATAATGAGAAGAGGCATTCTTTGTTATTCTCACCTTCCCATGCCAAACCTTTATCCTTTGCATATGAATAATAGGGAGCTGTATATGGATTGGTATAAGGCCACAAGTTGCGCTGGTCTGAAACCAAATCGTGTCCGCTATTATTTATACAATCTTCAAGATAGGAAATAACCTCGGCCTTCCCAATTGTCTTGTCTGATCCAGCAACCGGGAGCGAAGTTTTTTCATAAAACCCGGTATAAAAAAGATATACACGTGACAGAAGAGCTTCGGCGGCCCATTTGGTTGCATGGCCTAATTCGAAATCAGGATATTTTGCCGATGGGAAATATTCAATCGCCTTCAGCAAATCGTAAGTAACCTGGGCATAAATCTCATCAGCCGGACTTTTGGGCAAATTTTGAGGCGTAGTTTCCAACACCAAGGGCACCGATCCGAATAGTTGTACCATATCGAAATAAAAGAAAGCACGCAAAAAATGAGCCTCTCCCAGAAGTTGTTCCCGTTTGCCATTTGTTGACCACGATTCTACATTATCAATGGTTGCAATGGCATTATTGGCACGGAAAATCCCACTGTAACGAACCGTCCAGATATTTTCGAACATACTTACTTTATTATTCAACAAACGATCGGTACTTTGAGCTCCCCGGTTACTGGTACTTCCTCCGCCCAAACGGTCGTCGCCGGCCATCTCGTAAACATAGAAGGGATTATCCTCTGGATTCTGGACTGCATTGTTCATGGTACTATAAATACCCGTAATCATCTGTATCGCATCACTCTCAGAATATGGAAAGTTCGATGTGTCTTTTTTGACCAGATTCTCTGTATCCAGAAAATTCTCACAAGCGGTTAGCAGGATCAGGCCTGCTACAACCATATATATAATCTTTTTCATAACTACCTCCAATTAAAATTCAATGTTGATACCTCCTAAGAATGTTTTTGGACTTGGATAATATCCAATGTCAATGCCCGAAGCCCAACTCTCACCATCGCCATAACCCACTTCAGGATCGAAACCTGAATAGTTTGTAAAAGTGACTAAGTTCTGAACAGCCACATACACTCTGAACTTCTTTACCGGAAGTTTCTTCAATACTTTTTTGAAATCATACCCGAAAGAGACATTGGAAATTTTCAAATAATCAGCGTCTTCCACATACATTTCTGAAATCTCTTTAAAGTTTGTGTTCTTTCCGTGAGTAAACTTTGGATAACGGTTGGTTGAACCTTCGCCTGTCCAATATTTCGTATAAACATCGGTTGTATAGTTGTTATTCGGTGAATTGGAGAACTCGCGATAACTTTTTGCAACCTGCTGTCCAAATGCGCCATAGGTGTTCACCGAGAAATCGAAACCTTTATAGGAGCAGTTAAAATTGAAGCCTAAAGTAAGTTTCGGGTGAGGGTTTCCGATCATGGTTTTATCATCTTTGTCAATTTTACCATCGCCGTTATTATCTACAAAAATCAGATCACCCGGCACGACTGAATCCTGAAGGACAGCGCCACCGTTGTTGATGAAGTTGTCGATCTGAGCCTGATTTTGAAAAACACCGTTGATTTTATAGCCCCAGAAATATCCCATTGGGTAATCTACCTGAACCCGGTACAATTCATCCGTATTTTGAGCCAATACATTCTCATTACCATGAATAATTCCCTCTTCGTTGTCGATACGGGTTACCTTGTTTTTATTCATTGCCAAACTGAGGCTTGCGTCGTACTTGAAACTTTTCTTTTTATCGTTCCAGTTCAAAGCAACTTCAAACCCTTTGTTCTCCACGTCACCACCATTAATAAATGGAGCGCCGGTCCCGTACGATGCCAACTGGGGAGCTACGACCAACCAGTCTTTGGTCGTTTTTTTGTACCAATCGAAAATAAGTCCCAACCTTGATTTAAAGAAACGAGCATCCGCACCAAAGTCGAGCTGTTCCGATGTTTCCCAAGTTACTTCTTCATTGGGAAGAATGTCGGGATAAGCGCCAATGCTTGGATTATTTTTATCGTTGAAATAATAATAGCTGTCCATGTCGAATGCAATGGTTGCCAGATACTGGAAGTTGTCGATATCGGCATTACCATTTTGGCCCCAACTGGCACGGAGTTTTAAGAAACCCATCACATCGGTCACTGGTTTCATAAAATCTTCGTTTGTCACCACCCAACCTGCCGAAACCGAAGGGAAATATCCCCAACGATGCCCACGGGCAAAGTTCGATGAACCATCGGCACGCATCACCAAAGAAGCCATGTAGGTTTCATTGTAGTTGTAGTTTACACGACTAAAAAACGAGGCCAGTGAACCCGGTGTATTGGGTGAACCAGAAATTTCGGTATCGGTTGTATTCAAACCCTGGGTATTACTGATATAGGCATTATTGAACGACCCTGGAAAAAGAGAGTTCGAGTTTTTCACCGAAAGATTACAACCATAGCCCCATTTTTCGACCGACTGACCCAGTAAGAAGTCAATATGATGTTTATCAAATCTTTTTACATAGTTTACAGTGTTTTCCCATGTCCATTTGGTGCTAAACGATTGCGTTTGCTTTACGTCGTCAGTAATATTCGTTTTATCAGACGATAATTCATACGCTGGAATATAGCTTCGGTAATCACTATGATAAAACTGATAACCAGCACTGCTGCGAATCTTCAACTCTTTCAGCGGCGAAATTTCAAGATATGCATTGGATTGTAATCTGCGGGTAGATGTATTTTTATCTTTATGATTTAAACTGATTTTTGCAAGCGGGTTTGCGATCGTCTGGTCAAAATCCCATTGGTTTTCGAGCATATCTTCATAAATATAGAAGTCGCCATCGCTATTGTATGCGGGTAATAAAGGCGTAGCCGTTAAAAGGTCGCGAATATTATTGCTGTAAATGCCCTCAATGCTAAGACCTGTTTTACTGGTTGTTGTATAAGTAACATTTTCTCCAAAAACAATCACATCACGTCCTTTTTTCTTAAAGAGAGAATGGTCGGAATTTAAGCGAAAGGTATACCGTTCGTAATCAGGTATGGCCGATTTACCAATAGTTCCTTCCTGTCCCAAATAAGAAACGCCAATTGCAACCCTTGACATATCGGTACCACCGGTCATATTTATGGCATGACTACTAACCGGGGCATTCCTGTTTAACGACTCCTCCAGCCAATTGGTGCCAGCCCAGTCGCCGTCCACAATCTTTTGATAATAGTTGGGAATAAGTGTTTTAAAATCATATTCCTTCGCCCCGGAAGAGACCAGTGTGGAATTAACAATTTCCATATATTGTTTGGCGTTCAATGTTTTAATGCCGTTTAACCGTGGATTTTGAACGCCCATATAGCCATCGTAACTCACTTTTAAATCACCAGCTTTACCTTTTTTGGTAGTAACCAGAACAACGCCATTGGCCGCACGCGCCCCATAGATGGCAGCAGAAGCTGCATCCTTTAAAATATCGATCGATCCAATATCGTTTGGGTCAAGGGCATCAATTGAACCACCAGCAACTCCATCAATTACATACAATGGTTCCGATGAACCGGTAGTTCCCAAACCGCGGATATTGATTTTATAACCTTCGCCGGGTTGTCCTGAATTTTGAACAATAGTTGCACCCGGAGTCATACTTTGTAATGCTCCAAAAGCGTCAGTTGCGTTTCTTTTTGCAAGGTTTTCGCCGGTTACCTGAATGGTAGAACCCGTAACAAGCTTCTTCTCCTGAACACCATAGCCGATAACAACAACCTCATCGAGTCCAACGGTTTCATCAGACAGTACAACATTTACCATTTCGCGTCCTTCAACATCTCTCTCAACGGTTTTCATTCCGATAAAAGAAAATACCAGCACCCCATTTTTGGGAACATTAGACAAAATATACTCTCCATCAACATTGGCAACAGTCCCGTTCATTGTTCCTTTCACCATAACGGTAGCACCAATAACCGGCTGGTTATTCATATCGGTCACTTTTCCTTTCACCGGAGAAGAAGTTGTTCCCTGTTCTTTTTTCTCAGGAAGCTGGTTCGACAGAATGATGTGCTTTTCTTTCACCACATACTCTACATCGGTATTCTCGAAGAGCTTATCCAACACGGAGTTTATATCCTCCTTTTCAACATTGATACTCACCTCCCGGTTCAAATCGATTAACTTATTGTTATAAACGAAATTGAATTCGGTGGACCCTTCAATCTCACTTAAGACATTGGCCACTGTCGTTTTGGTCATGTTAAGAGAGATTGCTACATTTTGAGAATAGCCCTCTTCAGCAAAAACCTGAACAACAGAAAGCAACAAAAGCAGTGCAAAAACTTTCATACATTTTAACAATTTTCGGTAAGGCAATAACTCCCGAACGAAGCGCCGTACATACTTTTTTTTCATAACTTTGTATAGTTTAGATTTTAAAAAATTGGATCAGTTACTGATCCCGTTTATTATCAAATGGGGGTGTTGGAGCACCCTCATTTTATTTTGATTTAATTATGATCTTCGTTTTTAAATACAAATTGTCGCTATTCTTTTCTGTGGTTAACTTTTCAAAACGCACCGGCGTAGTTAATTCAATGTAATTCAATATTTGCGTCAGCTCTTCGCCCACAAAGGACCCTGTAAAAGCATATTCCTTTTTCAATGGTTTGTCAGACACAAACTCAACATTGTACCAGCGACCCAGTTTCAATAAAACATCCTGAATGTTGTCGTTCTTAAAAATCAATTTTCCATCTCTCCATGCAATATATTTTTCCGGTTCAATCTTTTCACTTTTAATCTGTCCGTTATCTTTATCGTAAGTTGCTATTTGATCGGGTTCAAGCTCTGCAACCCGCTGACGACCTTTGGCTCCTTCTAAATAAATATTAACTTTCCCTTCGGTCAAAACCGTTTCAACCTTCGATTCGCCCCGGTATGCCTGACAATCAAACTCGGTACCCACCGCTTCAACCAAAAGGTTTCCGGCTTTGACAATGAATGGTTTGCTCTTATCATGGGCAACATCAAAATAGGCCTCACCCTCCAGTTCAACCATTCGCTCCCCGGCAATAAACTGTGTCGGATACTTGAGCGTCGAACCCCCGTTCAACCAAACCTTTGACCCATCGGGAAGAATAAATTCGGAACGAAGAGTTGCCGGAGTGGTAATTGTATTTTGCACCACCGCTTGCTTAAAATGTTCTAACTTATTAAACTGCCAAACAGCCAAAATTAGCAGCGGTATGATTAGTACCGCTGCCATTTTTCCCACTAATGAAACTAAACTAAAACTCCTAATTCCCTTAATCCTATTCTTAACCTTTTCAAAAGCCCC
The DNA here is from genome assembly GCA_035353695.1 of Prolixibacteraceae bacterium. Classification (GTDB taxonomy): domain Bacteria; phylum Bacteroidota; class Bacteroidia; order Bacteroidales; family Prolixibacteraceae; genus CAYMTR01. The sequence continues at coordinate 89,042 of DAOQAB010000001.1, read as the reverse complement.
CTCACTGTCAATAGCTTCCATCTCTTTCAAAAGCTCAATCCGGTCAATCACCTTTTGCATTTGAAAAAGAGCATGCTCATCATTTCCAACACCGTCTTTCATGTCTTCCCGTTGTTGGGCAAAATATTTATCTAAAAAATCATCTTCCATAATCAACTTTTCTGTTTTAAAGACGAACCAATGAAAAAAAATACGTATCCAGATCAGAAAAATTTTCCTGATCGACAAACCTTTTACCATTACAAACGATTCAAATCAATACAATGAATTAATAATCAGAGTCACCAGAGAAATGGGAAGATATTTTTCAAGCTCAATCCGCATTATTTTTAACGCTTTTCCAATATGCGCTTCCACGGTTCGGACAGATATTCCTTTTTTCGCAGCAATCTCAACCGGCTTTAAACCGTCAAACCGGTTCATAACAAATATTTCACGACAAACAGGAGGCAGTTTGTCCAGCGCCCTATCGATATAGACTCTCAATTCGGATTCAAGAAGTTGTTCCTGATTTCCAGATACCGATTCGCTTTCTTTCATCATTCTTTTCTCTGCGGCTTCTTTAATCTGCTGGTGACGCAGATAATCGATAGCCCGATTCCTTACTGAAGCAAAAAAATAGGAGCGCAAGGACTGTTTGATTGAAAGTGTGGTGTGATGAAGCCAAAGTTTGACGAAAAAATCTTGAACAATATCTTCAGCAACAACTTTATCGGAAACACAATGATCGACATAAACCACTAATCCAGAATAGTATAGGTGAAAAAGATAATCAAATATTTTCTCATTCCCCTCCATCAATCCCTCAATGAGAATTCTCTCGTGGTTAAAATCAGACATTAGTTAGTTTAATTAGATCTCTCAAATTTATCAAAAAAAACAAACTTTTCACTTCCTGAAAGAATATCTGATAAACCAATTACATAATAAATGAACAACAATAATAATCAGCCTATTCGTACCGAAGTCATGGTAAGCGAACCAGCAACCGCCTTATCGTTGAAGATTTCGATTTCGTCCGATGTAGACTGAAGGGCAAGTGTGTAAAGCAATGGATAATAATGATCGGGTGTTGGAATGGCTTTCAATGCAGCTTCACCCAATTTTTCATAGTCAATCAGCGCTTGATGGTTCGACGATAAAATGTTCTTTTTAAAGATCTCGTTCATCGTCAAAGCCCAATCGTAACCAAATCCGGGTTCATCCATCTTGTCCCGGGCAACCATCCGCAGGTTGTGTACCATGTTCCCGCTGCCAATAATCAATACTCCTCTCCGGCGAAGCACGGCCAATTCAGCGCCTAAATTATAATGAAACCGGGCTGGTTTATGATAGTCGATGCTCATCTGAATAACCGGAATATTGGCTTCGGGGTACATCCGGCGAACCACGGTCCAGGTGCCATGATCTAAACCCCAGTTGTGATCTAGCCCAACGTTTGTTTCTTTAATCAAATCGACGGTTTCTTTAGCCAACTGCGGATTTCCGGATGCCGGATATTGAACATCGAAAAGTTCTTTGGGGAACCCTCCAAAATCGTGAATGGTTTTCGGATTCTCCATTGCAGTAACAAAAGTTCCGTGGGTAAGCCAATGGGCCGACACGCATAAAACAGCCGATGGTGTGGGAATCTCTTTGCCCAATTTTTCCCATTCCCTGCTGAATTCATTTTCCTCAATCCCATTCATTGGCGATCCATGCCCAACAAAAAGCACCGGCATGGGTTTTGACGTTTTATTAGAACGAACGGCCATATTCTTTATCGACGCTGAAATACTCATAAAAAACCTCCTCTCCAAAAATAAAGGAAGATCATACTAAAATTGTTCACGATCAACTATCCTGTAAAGAAAAAAAGAACTGGATCTCAACAACAAAAGAAAAAATAAAGTTCATCTATCGGCTCAAATAGATTGAAAAAGGTGACATTTCACCCTCTTTTTTTAGAAGAATGACCCACTAAGGTTATTGAAAATAGTGATTAATTCGCTTTCTTGATTCAGAACCCTTTTTTCAATTGGATAGGCAACTTGTATGTCTTTTGAATAAAGGAAAAGATATGTATTTCAAACAAATAAAGTACAACCTAACATTAACTAGATTATAGAATTTATGAGTAATTCAACAAAAAAACTTTCATTCTGGGAAAAAACCGGTTATGGATGTGGCGACCTCGCTTCGGTTTTGTTTTGGCAAAACATTACACTTTATCTTTTGATTTTTTACACCGACACCTTTGGCCTGTCAGCCATTGCCGCTGGTACAATGATCGCGGTTTCGCGTATCCTTGATGCCATCTTCGATGTTGGAATCGGCATGGTCGCCGACCGGACCAATACCAAATGGGGAAAGTTCCGGCCCTTCATTATGTGGGGTGCCATTCCTCTTGCCATCATGGCGGTATTGGCTTTTACCACTCCAAACTTTGCCGATACCGGTAAACTGATTTATGCCTATATTACCTTTATCCTTTTCATGTTCTTTTATTCATTTGTAAATATTCCGTACACCTCTTTGATGGGGGTTATTTCTCCTGATTCGAAGGAGCGTACCAGTGTCTCTTCCTTTAAATTTGTGGGCGCTTATCTGGCCGGATTAATTGTATCCTTTACCGCACTTAAACTTGCTGCCCACTTTGGTGGCGGCGATAGCACCAGCGGGAAAGGCTGGTCGATGACAATGATTGTTTATGCGGTATTTGCTGTCGTTTTCTTCGCCATTACCTTCCTTTCAACCAGGGAAAGAGTAAAACCTATCAAAGAAGAAAAATCGAGCGTAAAAACCGACCTAAAAGACCTCATGAAAAATGATGCATGGATCATTCTGTTTGCAGTTACTATTCTTTTCATTCTTTTTACCTGCATCAGAACCAGTGTTACCACTCATTATTTTAAATATTTTGTTGGCGTTCAGGATTACACCATCTTTGGCACCACTCATCATTTTACCTACGAAGACCTTGCTTCGGCATTTAACGGAATCGGACAAGCATTTTCATTGATTGGAGTATTTCTGGTACCTTGGTTTGCAGGCATGTCGGGAAAGAAAAGAGCGGTATCTATTTTGCTCATCATTGCGATGGTTTGTACGGGTGCCTTCTACTTCTTCAAACCCGATAACCTGCTTCTCATCTTTGTTTTTCAAATTTTTGGTTCTGTAACCGGTGGCCCTATTTCAGCAATCCTTTGGTCGATGTATGCCGACACTGCCGATTATTCGGAATGGAAAACCGGCAACCGTGCAACGGGGTTAATCTACTCTGCATCCATTATGTCGAACAAAATTGGATGGGCTGTTGGTGCTGCTATCGTTGGTTTATTGCTCGGTGCATTCGGGTTCAAGGCAAATGAGGTACAAAACATGGATGTACAGGGAGGGCTTAAATCAATGATGAGCTTGATTCCGGTCGCATTTGGAACGGTTGCTTTGATTCTGCTCTATTTCTATAAACTCGACGAAAAGAAAATCGCAAGCATTAAAATCGATCTTGATGCCCGCCGTGCCGCAAAAGGCATTGAAACAGAAGAATAATCATACGAAATAATATTTGATCAGTCTATGAGTAAAACAATTATTGGAAAAGCGCTTCCAAATATTCCATGGGAAGAAAAACCCGTTGGTTGTACAGATGTAATGTGGAGATATAGTGGCAACCCGGTGATCGGATGGAACCCTGTACCCAAAGCAGCACGGGTTTACAACAGTGCCATTGTCCCATTTAAAGGTGAATATGCCGGAGTATTCCGTGCCGACCAGAAAAATGGCCGTGCCACTCTCTTCTCCGGAACCAGTAGGAACGGTTTAAAAATCGATCTCAACCCTGATCCAATTGAATGGGTTGATGAAAACGGAAACCCTGCTCCTACCAGCTATGCTTATGACCCACGCGTTGTGGAAATTGATGGTGAATTTTTCGTAACCTGGTGCGACGATATGCGCGGTCCATCCATTGGTTTGGGAAAAACAAACGATTTCAAAACCTTTGTCCGGATGCCCAACCCATTGATGCCCTATAACCGCAACGGCGTTTTGTTTCCAAGGAAAATCAACGGGAAATATAAATTACTGAGCCGTCCGAGCGATACCGGCCACACTCCGTTTGGGAACATCTACATCAGCGAGAGCCCCGATATGATCCACTGGGGAAATCACAAACTGGTGATGACCAACGGCGGACAGGGCTGGTGGCAGGGAATGAAAGTAGGTGCAGGCCCGGTACCTATCGAAACCACCGAAGGCTGGCTGCTTTTCTACCACGGCGTATCAAACACCTGCAACGGATATGTTTACAGTTTTGGCGCCGTGCTCCTCGACATTGATGAGCCTTCGAAAGTTCTTTATCGCACCCGCGATTACCTGTTGACACCTGAATTGCCTTACGAAGCTTCGGGTTTTGTGCCCAATGTGGTTTTCCCTTGTGCCAACCTGTACGATGCAGAAACCGGGCGCATTGCTATTTATTACGGTGCTGCCGATACCTATACAGCCATCGCCTTCTGTCAGGTAGATGAACTGATTGCTTATATGAAAGCGAATTCTGAAGTATTTTAGTTAAACAAAGAAGGCAATAGAAAGCGATCGGAAACAATTGTTTTCAACCGTTTTCCATTGCCTTCCTTTTCCTTTAAAATTATGCAATACGGACATTTTGACGATTTAAACAAAGAATACGTAATCGACCGGCCCGATACGCCAAAATCGTGGAGCAACTACCTCGGTTCTACGGAATATGGAGCCATCATTACCAATAACGCCGGCGGGTATAGCTTTTACCAATCGGCAGCACAAGGAAGGTTTATGCGCCTTCGCTTCAACTCCACCCCGCTCGATCAACCCGGAAGGTATTTCTATATCCACGACCGCGACAAAAAAGATTACTGGTCGGCATCGTGGCAGCCGGTAGGGAAACCGCTCGAACAGTATAAATCGGTTTGCCGCCACGGAACGGCTTATACCATCATTGAATCGGAATACGATAACATCCGCACCGAATCGACCTATTTTGTTCCGCTGGGAAAAAACTTCGAAGCCTGGATGATGAAGGTGACCAACAACGATCAGGTGAAACGTCGCCTGCGTTTCTTTACGTTTGTTGAATATGCCAACAACTGGTACTTGAACCAGGATTTTTTCAACCTTCAGTATACGCAATACATCTTGCGAATGACGGTTCAGGATGGTATTATCGACCACGGCATCAATGTAAACCTGGCCGACGATTCCGGCGACTTCAAGCATCACGATGGCAACCGACACACGTTCCTTGGTTTGGTTGGCGCTGAAGCTTCAGGCTACGATACCGATTTGAACGCGTTCCTCGGGAATTACCATTCCTATCATAATCCAATCGTTGTAGAAAAGGGTGAATGCACCAATTCGCTGGCTTATGGAGACAATGGCTGCGGGGTTTTTCAGATCGACATCGAACTGAACCCTGGCGAATCGAAAGAATTTGCGGCATTGATGGGCATTGGTAAAGCAACTGTTCAGGGGAAAGCAGCCGTTCAGGAATTCCATTCGGTTGAAAAACTGAAGGTCGAATTTGAAGCGGTAAAGAAAAGCTGGCACACCCGTTTGGAAGGGATGTGGGTTGAGACACCCGATGCCGAATTCAACAGTATGACCAATATGTGGAGCCCGTTCAACTGCCTGATGACTTTTGCATGGTCACGCGCGGCGAGCTTGGTTTACAGTGGCGAACGCGACGGGCTGGGTTACCGCGACACCGTTCAGGATATGCTGGGAGTTTTGCATACCATACCCGAAGAAGCCGGAGCGCGTTTGGAACTGATGATTACCGGGCAAGCCTCAACAGGCGGCGCCATGCCCGTGGTAAAACCTTTTGCCCACACACCGGGAAAAGAAAAATGCCCCGATGAACTGGAATACCGCTCCGACGACTGTATGTGGCTTTTCAACAGCATACCAGCCTATGTGAAAGAAACCGGCAAAACCGATTTCTACCACAAAGTATTGCCTTATGCCGACAAAGGCGAAGCAACGGTACTTGGCCACCTGAAACGCGCCATTGAATTCAGCCTCGAACGCAGCGGATCGCACGGGCTGCCCTGTGGTTTGCAGGCCGACTGGAACGACTGCCTCGAACTGGGACACGATGGCGAAACCGTGTTTGTAGCCCTTCAACTGCGGTTTGCGCTGAAAACCTATATCGAAATCAATGAGAAGTTTGGCACAAAAGAAGAGATTGAATGGGCCAAAGGGCACCTGGCAATCCTCGATGAAAACATTGATAAATGGGGTTGGGATGGCGAATGGTACATGCGAGCCTATCGTGTCGACGGATTGAAATACGGGTCCAAAGAAAATGAAGAAGGCAGTTGCTGGCTGAACCCACAATCGTGGGCCGTGCTTAGTGGCCATGCTTCAGCCGAGAAAGCGGAACTGGCAATGAAAGCAGTCCGCGAGCAGCTGGCTTCAGAATACGGCATTGCAATATGTGCCCCGCCGTACGCAAAAATCAGCCACAAAATTGTGAAGGCTCCGCTTTTCAACGAAGGGATGAAAGAAAATGGCTCCATCTTCTCACATACCCAGGGATGGGCAGTGATTGCTGAAACCCTGCTGGGACACGGCGATCAGGCATTCAAATACCTGCGGGCCTTTATGCCGGCAGCTTACAACACCAAAGCCGAAATCCGGCAGATTGAGCCGTATGTAAACTGCCAGTTCACCCACAGCAAATACAGCCCACGGTTCGGCGCATCGCGTTTGCCCTGGCTCACCGGAGCAGCTACCTGGAGTTACTATTCGGCCACACAATTCATTGTTGGCGTTCAGCCCGATTACGATGGATTGCGTATTGAACCTTGCGTTCCTTCAGAATGGAAAAGCTTCCGAATGACCCGTCGTTTCCGCGGAAAACAGTTTAACATTGAAGTAAAAAATGAAAATGGCGTTCAGAAAGGTGTTTCCAAACTGATCGTGAACGGTGAGGAAATCCAGGGGAACTTCATTCCGGTTGAAAAAATGAAAGCGACAAACGAAGTGACTGTAATAATGGGATAATTTATTCCTGAATGATAACTGGGAACCCGTCGGTGAAAACTGACGGGTTTTTTTGTCTTCAAAAAGTGATAAATAATCCAATAAATAAGAATCTTAACATCAAACACAACCCGATCCGATGAACAAGAACCCACAATTAATCGTTTTGTAATAATTCTGTAATCGTTCTGTAATGTGATTTGTAAATTTTTGTACACTGAATGGTTTGACCTGGATAAAAAAGATCGGACCACTTCAAAATAAATTGATCAATCTTAATAAATTCAAAATGAATATTTTAAAATATTTTGTCCCTAGTGAGAAAAAATTCTACGGAATGTTTATCCAAGTAGCCGACAATCTGGTTACGGCTTCCGAAGAATTCAAGAAGATGGCGTCGGCTTCCAGCTATGAAGAACAAAAAACTATTGGTGCGACGATAAAATCGATTGAAATTAAAGGTGATGAATTAACCAACGCCATTCTCAACGAGCTACACCAAACCTTTATCACCCCTTTCGACCGGGAAGACATTGCTCTTTTAACCTCTTCATTGGACGATGTTCTGGATTTGATCAATGGCGTTGCCGGAAGGGTTGAATATTACCACTTTTCAAACATCAGCAACCACATGAAAAACATGGTCGACCAGATATATGCCGGCTGCAAACAAATTCAGATTGCCATCAACGGTCTTGAAAAGATGAGAAAAGAGAACCACATCGTCAAAGCTTGCAAAGAGTTAAGCCGTATTGAGGGACAAGTTGATGTAATTTATCACGAAGCTATTTCGGATCTTTTTGAAAACGAAAAAGACCCGATTGAGCTAATTAAACAAAAAGAGATTTTACAGGTACTTGAAAAAATAGCCAATAAAAACAAGGACATTTCGAAAGTGATCAAAACAATCCATGTCAAATACGCTTGATTCGTTAAAAAAATTTTGCAAAAAATAGATTATAAATATGCTTACCTTACTCATTGTCATTATTGTCCTGTCTTTAGCTTTCGACCTGATCAACGGCTTTCACGATGCGGCCAATTCCATTGCAACCATTGTATCGACAAAAGTTTTAACTCCATTTGCTGCCGTAGTTTGGGCCGCTTTCTTTAATTTTCTGGCATACTGGATTTTCGACCTGAAAGTTGCCAACACGGTTTCCAAAACCGTTGAAAGTGGTTCAATCAATCTTCAGGTAATCCTGGCTGGGGTAATAGCGGCAATCATCTGGAACCTGATTACCTGGTGGAAAGGAATCCCATCATCCTCATCGCATACCCTTATTGGCGGTTTTGCCGGGGCTGCAGTAGCCCACACAGGGTCGTTCACGGTTATTAATCAAGCGGTCATTCTTAAAACGATTGGTTTCATATTTATAGCTCCTTTCATTGGAATGATTATCGCCTATATCCTTTCCATCTTACTGCTTTGGATTGCCCGACGCTCAAACCCACATAAAGCAAACCGCTGGTTTAAACGACTACAATTGGTGTCATCCGGATTGTTCAGTCTGGGACACGGAGGCAGCGACTCTCAAAAAGTCATTGGAATTATCAGCGCCGCAATGCTGGTATATATAGCATCCTTACAATCGCAAGGGCTTGATATCCCGGCATGGGCACACGTAACCGAAAAACTGAACGAAGCCGGAAAAATGCAGTTGCATGTTCCTGCATGGATTCCGTTGTGCTGTTACACCGCGATAGGACTTGGTACGATGATTGGAGGCTGGCGCATCGTAAAAACCATGGGAACAAAAATTACCAAGATTACCCCATTTGAGGGCGTAGTTGCTGAAACAGCCGGTGCAGTGACCCTTTTTGGCGTATCACAAGGACTTGGAGTACCCGTCAGCACAACCCACACCATTTCCGGTTCAATTATGGGTGTAGGAATGACCAAACGGTTATCGGCGGTACGCTGGGGCGTGGCCACCAACCTGATGGTTGCCTGGGTCATAACCATCCCGGCAAGTATGTTGATTGCAGCAGTTGTTTACTTCATCATGAAGCTTTTGGGAGTCGGTTAACCTGCCCTATACTATGAATTAAACTTTCTGAACCTCTTTTGCAATAGCCAATAGACCGGTATGCCCGCAAGAATCAACACCATCCCGATGGCTGCTTCCCGGGGGCGGGTTATTACGGTATTGAATAAAAGATAAAGGCAGAAAAGAATAAATATGGCCGGGACAACCGGATAACCCCAAACTTTATATGGACGTGAGGCATCGGGCATTTTGCGTCGCAGAATAATTACCCCCAGCGAAGTAGCTCCGTAAAAAATGAAAACGGCAAAGATGATCATATCGGTAAGCTGGTCAAAGGTTCCTGACAGAACCAACACCGAAGCCCATATTCCCTGCCAAAGCAGCGAATTCCCCGGAACTCGAGCCTTGTTCAGCTTTCCAATCCCCGAAAAGAACAACCGGTCGTTGGACATTGCATAATAAGGACGTGCACCGGTAAGAATACTTGCATTGGTGCAACCAAGGGTGGTAAGCAAAATCAACAAGGAAATAAACAGCACGCCACCTTGTCCCCAAAAACTCCTGACCGCCTCAACCGCTGCAATTTGGTTTCCTGCCTGGTGGATCTGTTCCAGTTGCGGAATCGACAAAAGCGACAAATAAGTCATGTTTACCAGCAGATAAATGGCGATCACAATGAAAACGCCAATCACAATTCCCCGTGGCACATTCCGGTTGGCATCTTTCACTTCTCCACCGATAAATCCAACCGAGACCCATCCCTGATAGGCCCAAAATGCCGCCAGCATTGCCGTGAAGAAAGAGGAAAGAGTAACCGTTCCTGTCGTCAGATCTTTCACGTTCATGAAATTTTCAGGAACCGAATGAACATGGGCAAGGCCAAAGCAAACGATGGTGAACAGGCCGGCAAAAACCATGAAAAGAATGGCCCGGCTCACCCCCGCTCCACTCTTCAAACCGGTAATATTCAGAAAAGTTAAAAGCAAAATCAACAGAATGGCTACCAGTTTAACCCCAAAATCCTGAAAAGGAAAAAATATTCCACCGACAGAAAAAGTTTGCAGCGAAGGGAAAATATCAGGCAAAGGAATGATGCTGTTGAGCGACTGGGCAAATACATAAGCCAGCGAAGAGATGGTTGCTGTTTGGATTACCGTAAAAAGGGACCAGCCATACAGAAAAGCAAAAAAGCGGTTATAGATTTTCTTGAAATAAACATATTCGCCTCCGGTATCGGCCAGCAAACCGGCAACCTCAGCATTGCTCAATGCCCCAAAAATGGTAATGATCCCGGCAACAATCCAGGCAAGGATGATCCAAACAGACGAGTGAAGCTCGGAGGCCATTGGAGCGATCTTCTTATAAACACCAGAGCCGATAATGTTGGCCACAACAAAAATAATCACATAGCCCAAACCGAGCGCCCTGACCAGATTCCTTTGATTATTCATCGATGCAAGTTAGGAGTAAATGAAGAGCCTAAAATTAAGAAAATATTGAAAAGATCTTCTTCCACTGACAATTTATCAAAAAAAGAAATGGATTTAGCCTGATTGGTTGGTTTTCATGCTTCTTTCAAGGATATTGACTATCAGAAAACCTTCTCATCCGATCATTTAATCATCAGCAATTCGGAAGCTTTTCGCAATCGCACGCACGTATGAACATCTTTTATCGGAGACAATTCCAACACCTCGCTGCGCAGCCGATTAACAACAAGCTGATCTAGCCCAGACAACTGCGGATAGAACAACTTACAAACCACTACTGTTTTCCAGGAATTGCCGTGAATCCGCGCAACCAGTGGTCCATTCCGTGCCGGATGGATATGCACATAAAAAGCATCCTCCAATCCTTCCCGCAAAACCCATCGGGAACCGTCAGAAAGCGAAACAAGTAAAAAGTCCTGAGACGAGAGCAAGGTGCCGAAGTCTGTTTTATCCGTTACCCCCAACCGTTTTAACTCACAGCTAATTTCAGTAATAATCTCCCCGGAAGTTAAATTCCCGGCATAAATATCCACATAATTGCTGTTTATTGAACGGATGTTTCGGATAAAATTTTCTTTTAGCCCCGGATGATCAGGTGTATTCAAGACATGGCACAACAGATCAACGATCCACTGAAGATGATGTTTCCATGGATTGAACCGGAATGATAAGCTTCCGGCAGAAAAACTATTTTCCGAAGAAATCAGCTCCATTCAACCAATCGCTTTAAAGAGAACAAAGTTAAATGGAAAGTGTGTTATCGCGTCAATTCCCTGAAAATCTCTTCAAAGCTGTTTGACTCTTCAACCATGGTAAGAATGGTCCAACGATTCTGAACTGCCGCATGGAAAAGCGCCGGGCGAATTTCCTTTTCGACCTCCGAAGTAACCATGAAGTTATTGGCAGAAACCACCGAAACTTCATCAACGAAAGGTAATGCAAGCAATGCTTCCGCATGAATATTTTCCAGCGTCGAAAAGAGGACCTTCTGCCCGTGCCCTTTCGACAATTTCTTAATCTCGCTGTTTGAACCGTCGGCAACCAGTTTCCCCTCTTTGATAATGATGATCCGGCTGCAAAGGGCATCAACCTCCTGCATGATATGGGTCGACAACAGAACGGTTTTTTCGTGACTGATCGTCTTAATGAGTGCTCGTATTTCGTCCAGTTGATTGGGATCGAGCCCCGAGGTTGGTTCATCCAGAATAAGCACCCGCGGGTCGTGGATCAACGCCTGAGCCAGGCCAACCCGTTGCTTGTAACCTTTTGAAAGTGCGCCAATCTTCTTGGTTGATTCATACGCCAGACCGGTCATCTCAATCACCCGTTCCACACAGCCTTTCGGATCGTTCAACTGATAAAAACCGGCAACCATCCGGAGATATTCCCGGATGTACATTTCGGGGTAAAGAGGATTGTGTTCGGGAAGGTAACCAATTTTAGCCCGGAAAGCAGTTCGTGTTACGTCCACATCCATCCCTTCTACCTGCACGTTGCCACTGTCGGGCGAAAGAAACCCGGTCACAATTTTCATCAGGGTTGATTTCCCTGCTCCATTGGGACCCAAAAAGCCCGTGATTTCACCCGAATCGATGGTAAAATTCACCTGGTCGAGCGCAAGTTGCTGACCATACCTTTTTACAATATTTTCTACTTTGATTGACACGTCACAAAAGTAACGAAGTTGAAATTATTTTATTGGAAAAGAGGAAACCAAAATTGTGAAGAAAAGCTAACTGTTGTTCAATTTCGTTTCGTTGATAAAATCGCGCTGAGCTTTTACCACGTTGATCAGGTTCAGTAAAAGGCTTTTCGTCTCGGTAATAATGTTGAAATAGAGGATCGAACTACGGGTCGACGTTGAATTACCTTTAATTCGTTTGATGTGTGATTTTTCCAGCTCTTTCAGGTTATTTACCAGCATATTCCGTTTGCTGATGAGTTCGTCAAGATCGTCGAACCGCTTTTCCTTCAAAATGTAAAGCGCATAATTGAAGAAATTGTTTAACTCAACACGGAACTCATTAAACTGATTGATTTGCTCTTCATCGAACGAGCGGTGTTTCTTTTCAAAATAGTTAAGAACCGGTTTAACGGTATAATTTAACGAGTGGGCCATTTCCCTCAGATAATCGACCACCTGGACATAAAAATGACCGGTTTCGACCTGTTCATTCTGAAGTTTCTGCAAGCTTTTAAACACATTGTCCTTTAACCTTTTTGCCCGTTTGTCGAACTGCTCGGCCTCAGCTATTGCACTTTTCAACTGCTGACGATCGCTGTTGAAGAACCCTTCAAAGCAAAGAAAATAAGCTTTTGAAGTAGAGATGATGGCTCTTACGGTATTCCGGTTACACTTCTCAATTACTTTGCAAGCATTGACATTGTTCTCGATAATTTCGCCATCATCCAGATCTTCCGGTCCCTCTTTCCTTTTCAAAAAGCTGAAATGCGGACGCAACAACAAAAAAACCAATACAACAATGATGGATGAAAGAGTAGCAGTAACAACCCAAAAAAGCACTTCAGACATGATATTCCAACTAAATGATGAATGGATTTACGGTGATAAAAAAACTAACCCGGTCAATGCTTACAGAGACAACTTCCCTAAAGTAGATCGAGTTCCAAAACTACTTTTAAATATCCAATGACACACCTCCAATCCTTTAAAAAATAGTTAAGGAATGGTAAAGAAATCTCCCATAAAAGGGATCTTCGGGTTTCTCTAATTTTTATCATACCTTTATCAATCCATCGGAAAAATACAAAATCGTCAGTTACCGAAAAATTTACAACTATGAAGGGTTTAAGACCACGGATTATAGCCACCTGGATGTCGATTGTTCTCTCTGTGATCATTACATTCTCGGTCTTTTTGTTCAATGAGTTTTTCAAAGAAGACACATGGCTTCTCATTATTATATTTCTGGTATTTTACTTTCTCATTTTTATGCTTACCAGCTATCTAGCTAATAAGCTTATCGAGAAAAAGCTTGAGCCAATTTTCCGGATCATCCGCGATGTGCCGCAACAGAACAAGCCGGACGAACTCAATATGGATGTTAACGACGAGGTAACCAAATGGGCTACCAGCAAACAGGAAGAGATAAAAAAGCTGAAAGAGCTGGAAAAATACCGGAAAGAGTTTGTGGGAAATGTTTCGCATGAATTGAAAACACCGATCTTCAACATTCAGGGTTATATCCTTACGTTGCTCGACGGTGGAATGGACGATCCCCGGATCAACCAGCTTTACCTTCAGCGAACCGTAAAAAGCATCGACCGGATGATCTCAATTGTTGAAGACCTCGAGTCGATCAACAAACTCGAATCGGGCGAGTTGAAACTCAAAATGGAGAACTTCAACCTGGTCAAATTGGTCGAAGATGTTTTCGAGATTGAACTGCTGATGGCCCAGGAACGAAAAATCAGCCTCGAATTTTCAACCCGTTTTGACAAACCGGTTAGGGTCTTTGCCGATAAAAAAAGAATCATGGAAGTCATCAGCAATTTGGTGGTCAATGGCATCAAGTATGGAAAAAAAGGAGGCTACGTAAAAGTCGGGTTTTTCGATCTCGTCGATCACATTGTAGTTGAAATTACCGACAATGGCATTGGTATTGAGAAAGAAAACCTGCCCCGTATCTTTGAGCGCTTTTACCGGGTCGACAAACACCGCTCGCGCGAACAGGGCGGAACGGGCCTGGGACTGGCCATTGTCAAACATATTATCGAAGCGCACGAACAGACCATCAACGTAAAAAGCCAACCCGACATGGGAACAACTTTTACATTTACACTCCAGAAAGCTGGAAATTGAAATATTTTTTATTTAAGTTTAATGTCTGATTTACCGGAAATAAGAAACATAGATCTAAAAGAGAAAAAATCAACAATATGAGTGACGAAAAGAAAATACTTCTGGTCGACGATGAAATTGACATTTTAGAATTCATCAGTTATAACCTGGAAAAAGAAGGATACAAAGTATATACCGCCCAGAATGGGAAAGATGCAATTCGCATTGCCGAGAAGAAAGAACCCGATTTAATTATTCTCGATGTGATGATGCCCGAAATGGACGGGATTGTAACCTGCGAAGAGCTCCGGAAAATACCCAAACTGAAAAGCACCGTGATTGCTTTTCTTACCGCGCGGAGTGAAGATTATTCGCAGATTGCCGGATTTGAGGCTGGTGCCGATGATTATATCACCAAGCCCATCAGGCCAAAAGTTCTGATCAGCCGGGTGAAAGCGCTTCTCAAACGCTCTCAGTTGGTCGATGAAGAAGTGGTGATCTCAGAAGATACCACCATCAACATTGGCAGCCTTTCGATCGACCGCGAACGATACATGATCACGGCCAACGACCGAGAAATGGTCCTGCCCCGAAAAGAGTTTGAGTTACTTTCGTTGCTGGCGTCCAAACCCGGCAAGGTGTTTACCCGCGAAGAAATCTACTCATCGGTCTGGGGCGAGCAAGTCATTGTTGGCGACCGCACCATCGATGTCCATATCCGAAAATTAAGGGAAAAAATTGGCGAAGATCATATCAAAACCCTGAAAGGAATCGGATATAAATTCATCGACAAAGTGGAATAAAAAGGTCAAAGAAGAAAAATCAACAAAAAGATACCAATCGTCCCTGTCAGGAACCCACCGTACACCTGACGGGGAGATTCTTTCCCGGTATAAAGGCTTGAGGAGGCAACAAGCCCGGTCACTAACACCACGATAATAATCAGCCACAAAATATCCATTCCGTATTTAAAATTCAGGGCGAGCAAAGCGCCCCACAACCCACCCAATGACAAGGTAAAATCGGAAAGCTTCCATTTTATGGTAACCAAGGTCGAAATAATCATGAGGAAACAAAAGCCCAGCAAATAAATTCTGAAAATCCCGGGAACCGGGAGCTTCCCTAGAAATTGTGATCCAAGAAAACAACTGAGTGCCGCAAAAAAATTGGGCATCACCCGGTCAAAAACACGGGCCGATTCTTTATCCCATATCTTATTCAAATGCCCCAGGGCAATAAATACGAACGGGATGAAACACGTGGAAACAAAAACTACGCCCAATAACAGGAACTTCAGTTTAGCCGAAAAAAATTCGACTCCGGGAATGTAATTCATAATAGCCAGAAGTCCCAACGTAGGAATCAGGTACGGATTGAAAATTTTCGGCACAATCCGGGCAGAATAGGTAAGTGCGGTGTCTTTCATGGTTCACAAATATAAAAATTATTCATCAGGCCTTTCTCCTGTCGAAATTAAAAACCGCACAAATAACGCGCCTCCCTATAAATTGCAAATTCCTATTCCACTGACGAATAAAAACTCAATCACTTTTTTCTCAAAAAAAAGTAGGGTACATGCATCGAAAACCGGATTAGAGTCAAATTACATGAAGTATAACTAAAAAGAAAAATCATGAAGACAACAGTTTTTTTTGCCAGCCTTTTTCTGGTCATTGGGTTGGCAGCTTGTCAGAGTAAAGATGAAACATCATCGGGTTCAAATGTCACATCCAGTCTGAAATCGACAGAGATTACGGTTAACGACACCCACGTGGAAGGCATTGCCTGCGAGTCGCAATACGAAGCCGATCTTTTATCCAACTCAGAAAAGATGTTGAGATATCTTGCCAACGGATATGGCAAATTCAACAAATATGTTCACTCGAAAGGAGGGCTTCGCTATCAGATCAACCACTGCCCTGATGTTGTAATCGATACGGCCGAAGCAGGATACCCGATCACAATCGCCCTGAATTATGGAGATTCAACCGTATTGAAAAATGGTAGAATATTGAGCGGAAAAGTTGAAATTGTGATCTCGGGACCTAAAAACACCGACGGAACGATCCGATCGATAACCTACACCAATTTTTCGGTCGACTCCGTGGTAATCAATGGCTCGGTTTCGGAACTCTTTAACGGAGATAATACTTCAACAAAAACCATTTCATTAACCGATGAACTGACATTCCTTTATCCCGATGGAACCCTCTATACCCGTGTTGGTAAAAGAGTAAACAACTGGCTCGAAGGACTGGATACCGAACTGGATCCTGAAGATGACAAAATTGAAATCACCGGAGATGTTTCCGTAACAAACTCGCTGGGTGAATCGTATTCAAAAACAATCATCGAACCGTTGATCCGGCTGGGCTCCTGCAAATATTATGTACAAGGAATTACCCAAATCACAATGAATTCGGAAGTAATTTCTTCAATCAATTATGGCAATGGCGATTGCGACAATGAAGCAACTATTACCGTAGCCGGAGTAGATTCAACCATTGTATTGAATTCGGGGATGCCCAAACACAGCAACAGCTCGAATTCAGGGCAACACAAAAAAGGTAAAAAATAAGGAGTAAATAAAAGAGGGTTGTCGCAGGGCAACTCTCTTTCACCCTTTTGCGACGTTCTTTTTAACAACTGAGTATTTTCTGAAAAAGCTTTACGCTACACCGTGTCGTAATTTTTTGGATTAAATTATCTTTGAAAATAAATCTAACATTTCGGTTTTGACACGGGAGGAGTTTAAAGAACTGTTCGACATCTATTTCGCCGATCTCAGAAAATATATTTTCTACCGGTCGGGCGATGAAAATCTGGCAACCGATATTGCACAGGATACGTTCCTTCGGATTTGGGAAAAGCAGATCAGCATCGACCATAAAACGATAAAAAGCCTCCTTTTCAAAATCGGGAACGACCTGTTTATTACCCGATACCGAAAAGAGAAGGTTGCTTTCAGGTTTTTTAAAACCTACAAACCCGATGAACACGATTTGTCACCGGAAGAACAACTCAATTATAACGAATTAAAAATTGCCTATGAAAAATCTTTAGAGACGATGCCGGAAAAACAGCGCGTGGTTTTTTTAATGAGCCGTATCGACAACCTGAAATATGCCGAGATTGCCGATCAACTAGGGTTAAGTGTGAAAGCGGTTGAAAAAAGGATGAACCTGGCTTTAACCCACCTGAAAACTCATTTAAAAGACAAAACCACCGGAATAATCCTTTTCCTTGCCGGACTTCGTTCCAGTTTTTCAACACCGAATATCAAACAAAGCGATGAATAGCCACAGCAACCATACGGACCTTTCGTCAGTCGAGGCGCAAAGTAAACGATTCTTTTCGGGCGGCACTTTCGACTGGAACAAAAACAATTCTGATGTTTGGAATGACCTGGAACCGTTAATTGCCCACAGAACTGTCGGAACCATCCGGCACAATTTTCGCGTTGCCCAATGGGCTGTGGCCGCAGCGATCGTGTTATTATTGGGAATGACCAGTTTTCTGCGCTTCTATTCGAAAACGGTTACATCCACCGTTGCGAATCATCTTGCCATGATCCTTCCTGATGGTTCTTCGGTTGAACTGAATGCAAGCTCAACCCTCCGCTATCACCCATACTGGTGGCGTTTCGATCGGAAGATAACATTTGAAGGAGAAGGTTTTTTTGAAGTCAAAAAAGGAAAACAATTTACCGTGGTTTCCCGGCTGGGGAAAACACAAGTACTGGGTACCAGTTTCAACATCTATTCAAGAGACGAAGTGTACCGTGTAACCTGCATCACCGGAAGGGTTAAAGTAACATCCGGCTCTAAAAACGAAGTGATCCTGAAGCCACAGGACAAAGCCAGTGTTTCGGCTGACGGACAGATTAAACGGGTTGAAAACATTGAGACATTACCTGAAATATCATGGAAAAACAACATGTTCCGGTTCACCGCCGTCCCGGTGCGGGAGGTTTTTTCTGAAATTGAAAGGCAATATGGGATTACTATCGAATCAAAAATTGATAACCAAACCCTCTATTCGGGAAATTTTTCAAAAAACCAGAAGGTGGAAGACGTTCTCGGATATATTTGCCCTGCCCTTGGTTTCAGGTACATTCACCAATCGGACAACGTGTATACCATAATCCCTGATGAACAATGACAAGAAAAATCCGAACAACCCTTTTCTTGTTGATTTTTTCAATTGGAACTTTTGCCCAGCCGGTTAACATCCGGATCGACGCAAAAGATAAACCCCTGAACGAAATATTGGTTTCCCTTCGTGATCAATATAATTACCAGTTTTCCTACAACGACAACCAACTTTCAAAATACAAAATTACCGTTTCGAAAACCTTTCAAAAAAAGGAAGAGGCCATTCAATTTCTGCTGAAAGGTCTTCCCTTCGAACTGAAAAAATCGGGCGAAGTAATGATTATCGTTCCCCTTAAAGAGGCAAAGGTCAAAGAAGAACCACCAACAGAAAAGAAAAAAATGGCCGCAAAAATTGCCGGACAAATTCTGGAAGCGGAATCACTGGAACCGTTGCCATTCTCGAGTGTCACCATCAACAACAAGTCCCTGGTGACCGACATGATGGGCAATTTTGCCTATACCGCATCGTCCGACAGTTCATTTCATGTGCAAGTCTCGCACCTGGGATACTATGTCTACGACACCATCCTCCACTCGGGCACCAAACACCAGCTAACGTTATTTCCTTCGTCCGAAAAAATCGAAGAAATCACGGTCCGGGGCAACCCCATCGAAAAAGCCACTCTGGTAGGAGAAAGGCCGGGAAAAATAAAATTGAACCACACAATTTCACGCTTCATTCCCGGACAAGGCGATAATTCTGTTTTCAACCTCATCCGGTTAATGCCGGGTATACTGGCTTCCGGTGAACTTTCAACCGACCTGTTGGTATGGGGTAGCTATGAAGGTCAAAGCCAAATTACTTTTGATGGTTTTACCCTCTTCGGATTAAAAAATTACAACGACAACATTAGCGCTGTAAATCCGTTGGTCGTGAAGGATATTGAAATATACAAAGGTGGTTTCGACGCAAAATACGGCAACCGGGTTGGCGGGTTAATTAACATATCGGGCAAAAATGGCTCTCTCCAGAAACCAACATTTACCTTTAATGCCAACCAAACAACGCTTAACGGGATGGCAGAGATCCCGCTTTTTAAATGCTCATCACTTCTGGTTGCTTACCGCCAAACCTATTACAACCTTTACGACAGTACCGATTTTAATATCTTTGCCCCCATCAGTTCATCGTCCAAAAAGAAGAAATCGATTTCAAACCTGTTCGATTTTAACACCTATCCCGACCTCTATTCATTCCGGGACCTAAACCTGAAATACACGTACCATTTTAACCAGGGCAATCTGTTGAGCGTAAGCCTCTACGGGGGAAGAGACAAATTCGATTTGGCCACAGATGCCGAAATAACCCGAAAAGTAACTTCCAAAAGCGAAGGAAAACAGAATACCATCTTCCAGGTTACCATCCATGACAACGAAATCAACCGGCAACGTGGAGGTTCTCTTTTCTATGGAAAAAAATGGATCAACGGGAATACCTCCACGCTTTCGATCACGCACTCCCGGTATATAAAAACGACCTCCGATGAACTTGAAACAGAGAACCGCCGTACGGGCAATATTACTCAAAGATTCAATGCTGCGTTTGAAAACGAAGCGTTCGAAAACAGCCTTAAAAACGACAATACGTTCATCCTTGCGAACAACCACCAAGTCGAAGGGGGCGCAGGAATCTGCATGAATAAAACATCGGTCGTAAACACAATCCAGGGGTTGCGCGACAGCATACTGATCGACACCACCAGCACATTCCAGAACTCAAGAACCTATTTCTACCTGCAAGACCAGATCCAGGCGATGCAGAACCTGGAACTAAGGGCCGGGATGCGGCTCAATTACCAACTCGCTGTCCGAAAATTCTTTCCCGAGCCCAGGCTATCGGCCACCTACAAAATAAGCAAAATCATAAAAGCCAATGTCTCATGGGGCCTTTACAACCAGTTTATGTATAAGATTGGTAATGTAGATAAAGATCAGAATTACACCTTCTTGTGGGTTACTTCAAACAATAACATCCCGGTTTTGAAAGCTTCACACACCACTGCCGGAGTAAACATCTTTTCAAACGGTTTTACCATGAATGCCGAATGCTATTACAAAAAGACCCGGAACCTTACCCGCAGGATTTACGCCACCACGCTCTCCGATTCGCGGTACCAGAACGAGTACCGAACCTACAAGGGTGATGCACGGGCGTTGGGTTTCGACCTGTTTTTGAAAAAAGATATTGGGAAACATGCGGTATGGGCATCGTATTCGTTGGGCAAAGTAATGGAACGGTTGGCGCTACCCGGCAAAACACTACCCGAATACACCCCGGCCCCCCATGATCAACGGCATGAATTCAAAATTGCCGGCCTCTACAACTTCCGAAAATTCTACTTCTCGGCCAACTATGTGTATGGTTCCGGAATGCAAATCCTGAAGGATGTTTTTGACGAGGAAGAAGACGTACACTACAGCCGTTTCGACATAGCAACCACTTATCACTTCAACCCATGGGGAAAAACGGCCGAAATAGGCTTCTCGATCCTGAACCTGTTCGATACCCAAAACTTAAAATACGCAAACCTTAAACGGATTCAAATCTCAGAGGAAATTGGTTCCATATCGGTCTATTCCGACGCGGTACCTTTTACGCCGACCTTGTTTCTGCGGATCGTTTTATAACGAACCAACCCGGTAAATGTCACTTATTTTTCGGTGATTCCCCTTTCAGCTTCGCCGTTATTTTCTTCAGGCCTTTTTTCATACCCGCTTCAATCGTCGAATAATCCAGAATTTCTTTATCAAGGTAGATAACCATGATGGCGAGCGACTGATGATTGTCGTTCAGTAATTCATAAAAGGACAGCTTATTCAGACGATAGGATTCACGCATCCTTCGCCGCAGCAGATTACGGTCGACAGCCTTTTTAAAACATCTTTTGGGCACCGAAAACACCACTTCCGCCGGGTATGGCTCACCCGATGGTTCCACCGGCATAAAAAGGAACCTGAACGGAGGAAAATAGACCGACCGACCACCTCCGGAAAAAAGCTGATCGATGAGAATTTTGCTACAAAGCCTCTCTTCTTTTGAAAAGGTAAAACGGTTTTTTTCCATGTTATCAGGATAACAGCACGAAGGTAATAAAAAAGAAACCGCCTACCCGGAGGGGAAGACGGTTTCCATATCGAAAAACGATTTTTAGTCAGTTAATGCATAGCGAAGGAATGATGTTACTGTCAAGCCTTTGTCGGATGAAGTAATATATTCCCGAACAGTCATTTTAGAATCTTTTACGAAAGCCTGATTCAGCAAAGTGCTCTCCTTGAAGAATTTTGATAAAGCGCCCATGGCAATTTTATCAAGCATATCTTCGGGTTTACCTTCCATGCGGAATTTTTCTTTCGCAATTTCCAATTCCTTGGCAACAACCTCAGCAGGTACATCGTCCTTATCGACAGCGACAGGGCTCATAGCAGCGGTCTGCATGGCTACATCCTTTGCCACCTGTGTATCCACCGTTGGTTTATTGAAACCAACCACCGTTGCGAGTTGATTTCCCGGGTGAATGTAAGCAATTACCGATTCGGCTTCAATGGCTTCGTAATAAGAAAGCATAATCTTCTCGCCGATAACACCGGTTTGTTCGATTACATGATCTCCAAGTGTCCGTCCATCCATTAAAAGAGCTTTTGCCTCTTCAACATTTTTAGCGTCACTTGCCAGAGCAACGTCGAGCATTTTATTGGTTAAGTCGATAAATCCCTGATTTTTGGCCACAAAGTCGGTTTCGCAGTTCAGCACAATAATACCAGCTTTTTTACCAGCAACTTTACCCAGAACGCAACCTTCAGTAGCTTCACGGTCAGCACGCTTATTAGCGATTGCTTTCCCTTTTTCACGAATGATTTCGGTTGCACGTGCGAAATCTCCGTTGGCTTCGGCGAGGGCTACTTTACAGTCCATCATTCCGGCGCCAGTTGCTTTACGCAACTTCATTACATCTGCAGCAGATACTTCAGCCATAATTTATGTTTAAAATTTTCAAAAATTAATCTTCATCAACATTGTCGACATCGTCCTCTTCTTCTACATCGTCGAGTTCGTCCTCTTCTTCGTCGAAATCGTCGATTTTAGCTGAGCTCTTCTTTGACTTGCTTTCTTTCTTATCGGTGACTTCTTTCTCCCGTTCTGATTTGCGTTCTCCCAACCCTTCGGCAATGGCATCGCACATTTCACCCACAATCAATTTGATGGATTCCGATGCATCGTCGTTAGCAGGAATAATAAAATCGAGCCCGTTCGGATCGGAGTTGGTATCAACCATTGCAAATACGGGGATACCTAACCGTTGAGCTTCACGAACAGCGATTTTTTCTTTCAGTACGTCGACTACGAAAAGTGCAGCAGGAAGACGTGTGAGGTCAGCAATTGAACCCAGCACTTTTTCGAGTTTTGCACGTTGACGTGATATCTGAAGTTTTTCACGTTTTGACAAATTGTCCCAGCTACCATCTTTGGTCATTTTGTCGATGGTTGCCATTTTTTTCACGGCTTTACGAATAGTAGGGAAGTTGGTTAACATACCACCTGGCCAACGTTCTGTAACATAAGGCATACCAACACCACCGACCAAATCGCTAACAATTTGTTTTGCTTGTTTTTTGGTAGCAACAAACAAAATTTTGCGGCCTGATTTGGCAATTTGTTTGATTGCAGCGGATGATTCATCCATTTTTACAGCGGTTTTCTGTAAATCGATGAGGTGGATCCCGTTTTTCTCCATGAAAATGTATGGAGCCATGTGAGGGTTCCATTTTCTTTTGAGGTGTCCGAAATGACAACCTGCCTTCAATAAATCTTCGAATTGAGCTTTAGGCATAAAAATACTTGTTTACATTCTGTTTTACCAATTCACGGGTAGTCCCGAAACCCGATCATAACCGGGACCGGAAGTCTCGTGAATTTAGATACTAAACAAAACCTGATTATACAATTTATAATTAAAAATATTAACGTTTCGAGAACTGGAAGCGTTTGCGTGCTTTTGGTTGTCCCGGTTTTTTACGTTCCACTTCACGTGGGTCACGAGTCATAAACCCGGCTTTCTTCAATTCGGGTTTGTTTTCCGCATCGATTTTCACCAAGGCCCTTGAAAAAGCAAGGCGAACAGCTTCTGCTTGTCCGTTGAAACCTCCACCAACGAGGTTAACCGTGATGTCGTATTGTTCGGCAACATGAAGCAGATTGAGTGGTTGAAGCACTACATATTGAAGTGTTTCCTGAGGAAAGTAATTCTTGAATTCACGATCGTTAATGGTGATGTTGCCTTTACCTTCTTTGAAATATACGCGGGCAACAGCAGCTTTCCTTCTTCCTAATGCGTTTACTACTTCCATTATTTAATGCTGTTTAAGTCAATAACTCTGGGTTTCTGTGCTTCATGCTTGTGTTCGGTACCAACAACAACCTTCAGATTTCTGAAAAGTTCGTCGCCCAAACGGTTTTTTGGTAACATGCCTCTTACAGCTTTTTCAACCAAACGTTCAGGATACTTTCTCAAAATCTCATCGGCCGTTTGAATGGTTTGCCCTCCCGGATGTCCTGAATGACGGACATATTCTTTGTCGGTCAGTTTCTTACCGGTCAACACCACTTTTTCGGCATTGATTATAATGACATTGTCGCCACAATCTACATGGGGAGTAAAACTTGGTTTGTTTTTCCCCCTGAGAATTTTTGCAACCTTACTTGCCAAACGGCCCAAAACCTGGCCTTCGGCATCAACAAGAACCCACTCTTTGTTTACAGTGGCTTTATTTGCTGAAACGGTTTTATAACTTAATGTATCCACTTAAATACAAGATTATTTATTAATACCAATTAATTACTTTGACTTGCTTTAAACTGGCGTGTCGCCTGTAATATTGTTGCGCTAGGACTGTATCACCTGCCCGCAGGAGCCTGTGAATCCAACAAATTACCACACCACAAGACCGTTGGATAATCGGGTCTGCAAAAGTATTTTCTTTTTTCTTGAATTGCAACAGGTAACAAAAAAATAATTCATTCTTAATCAGGATTTGATAAAGAATAAAAATCGGTTAACAGGCTTCAGTTTCTCTTGGTCGTAAAAAAAGGCAACTTTCGGAGAATCGACAAAATATCAGCTATTTATACAAAAAACCTCACAACACCATTTTTTCAATCAGTTGGAACAAATAGTGAAACGACGGTCGGTCGGTGGTGTCCTGACAAATGTATTTAAACCTCAGCTTGCCCTCTTTATCGATCATGTAGATAGCCGGCGTGTTTTGCGGAGCCTTGGGCTCATTCTTGTATAGTTTGAAGCCATTTGATACCAATCGGTTTGCATCGGCAAGTATGGGAAATGGAGTTTCAATATGATTTGGGTCGAACGAAAAATCTTTCGGGAGAAGTTTCCGGGTAGTTTTAGCCCAGTTCATCGTACCTTCCGAAACATTGACCGTATCCTTCGGATACTTCCAGTTTTTGATGACTTCCATCTGCGTTGGAAACATGGCGATCCAATTCTTAATCGTATCGGCGGAATAGGGCAAGATGAATAAAACTTCCAGGTTGTATTTCTCCCTAACCGATTCTTTCTTTTCGATATCGGCAATATCGGCATACTGATAGTGGCAGATCTGGCACCAGTAGTCTTCCTTTACCATTCCCCTCGAAAAAATCAGCATGACATTTTTCCCTTTATAATCTGAAAGGGATACCTGCTTCCCGTTTTGATCGGTAAGTGTAAAATTCGAAACCGGTTGGTCAATCATGGGAAGATTGATCTTATTTTCCTGTGCATAAACAGAATAACCGCCTACAAGGAAGGCTGCCAACAGAAGATAATAAATTGTTCTCATTGCTTATTGTTTACATGTTTTGCAATAAGACAACAGAGCATAGAAAAACCCTGTAAAAATGATCAATGTCCCCTATTCCTGGAAATAAACCCTTTTTACCCGCTGGGACACCGAAGTAAACACTTCGTAAGGAATAGTTCCCAGCGCATCGGCCATTTCCGTAACAGGAAGTTCCTTGCCGAAAACAATAACCCGGTCACCTTCTTTGGCTTCTATTCCCGTAATATCGACCATGCACATGTCCATGCAAATATTCCCGATCACCGGGACAATATGTCCATTGATCCAAACTTTGCCAACTCCATTGCCCAAATGGCGGTTAAAGCCATCGGCATAACCAATGGGAAGTGTAGCGGTCTGAAGCTCGTGGGTCGCAACGCCTTTCCGTCCATAGCCAACGGTTTCACCTTTCTTCACCGTCCGTATTTGCGAAATGGTTGTCTTCAGCGTACTTACATTCTGCAATGCTTTCTGGTCGGTGGCACTCACCCCATAGAGACCAATTCCCAAACGAACCATCTCATACTGGTTAAGCGGAAACCGTTCGATTCCGGCTGAATTTAAAATATGACGGATAACCAGATGGTCGCTATGATCCTGTACGATTTGGGATAATTCATCAAATCGCTGGATCTGCGAAAGGGTAAACGGATCTTCTTCCGGTTCATCGCTTGCAGCAAGATGAGAAAAAACAGAGCTTACAAAAAGTTCGTTCCCCTTATTGATTTTTGACAGCGCAATTTTCAGTTCGTTTTCGGAATCAAAGCCCAACCGTTTCATCCCGGTATCGAGTTTAATGTGTACCGGGAAATAGCTCACCGCACTACGGTGCGCTGCCGGGATAAACTGATCGAGCAACCGAAGCGAATAAATAACCGGCTCCAGCTGATGTTCGAGCATCAAATCGAAACTGTGTTCTTCGGGGTTCATAACCACAATGGGCATCTTAATCCCGGCTTTCCGAAGGGCTACACCCTCGTCGGCAATGGCAACTGCCAGATAGTCGGCATGATGAAATTCAAGTACACGGGCAATCTCAGCCGTACCACTTCCATAAGAAAAAGCCTTCACCATCACCATAATTTTCACATCGGGGAATAGTTTCCCTTTGAAATAATTAAAGTTGTGTACCAACGCCGACAAATCGATCTCCATCACGGTTTCATGTGCTTTGTATTGAAGCACGGTCGCTATCAGATCGAACTGAAATTCGCGGGAACCTTTCAGCAAAATGGCTTCCTGTTTAAATTCCAACAACGGAAGATCGTTGAGAAACTTCAAGGTTGATTCATAAAAAGTGGCATTCTCCCCAAACAAATGAGCTTGTTTCGAAATATTGGGGCCAATCCCGATGAACCGGTCCATCATCCGCAACCGGATCAGCTCAGCCACTTCGGCATAAAGAACCTCATCGGGCTTGGGTGAATAAAAAATATCGGAAAGAATTAGTGTTTTTTCCAGAAATCCCTGGCTCGCCTGCTGATCGAGCGTGTCGAGAGCAATGGTAAGCGAATTTAAATCGGAATTATACGAATCGTTGATAACAATACATTCGTTTTTTCCCTGCTTAATTTCAAGGCGCATGGCAACCGGCTGAAGGGTGCTGAAGCGGTTTAGCACATGATCCTGATCTTTACCGATAGCGATCAGCGCCACCAAACAGGTACAGGCATTCTCGACCGAAGCATCGTCGGAAAAAGGTATGGAAATAGCATATTGTTTTTCCCCCGATTGAGCAATAATCCCGCATCCTTCGGGTACCTTCTGTACAAAATAGACAAACAAATCGGCGGTCTCGTCCATCATCGACCAGGTGATTGGACATAACGACTGATGCTCCGACAACGTTTCAATGGCATCGGTTATTCCCTGATAATCCTTATGGTAAATGATAACATCGGTACCTCTAAACAATTTGAGTTTTTCGTCAATCTTCTGCTCCAGAGAGTCAAAGTTCGACTGGTGAGCTTCGCCAATGTTGGTAAAAATCCCAATATCGGGTTGTATGATCCGCTGCAGTTTTTCCATTTCACCCGGTTCGGAAATGCCGGCTTCAATAATGGCAATGTCGGCATCGTCGTCGAGCAGCCACACCGAAAGCGGGACTCCAACCTGGGAATTGTAGCTCTTGGGGCTTCGCACAACGGTATATTCATCGGCCAGCAATTCACTAAGCCATTCTTTTACAATGGTTTTTCCATTACTACCCGTAACAGCTATCACTTTACCTTTAAAACGTTTGCGTTTCAAAATGGCAATATTCTGGAGAGCCTCCAACGTGTCGGGTACCAATATAAAAGTCGCTTCCGGAAATTTATGAACCGAAAAACCCGGTACCGAAATCACAAAATTTCTGACCCCTTTATCGTACGCATGGCGGATAAACTGATGTCCATCACTCCGGTTTGTTTTTAACGCAAAAAACAAAGTAGAAGGACCGGAGACAATCGTGCGGGAATCAGTTGACAGGTAGATAATTCGTGTAACTTCACCCTTTTGTAAAATCGGGGCTCCTATTTCATCCGCAATAATAAAGTTGGTCAGTTCATTCATTTGAATCATTTTTTGATTTTATTATAGCATTCCCTGCACAAAGGCTCATATTCGTTCTTTTCACCCAACAACACCAGGCTTTCATTCGAAGATAGCCGGTGTGAAAACTGGGCTAAGCTACCACATTTCATGCAAATTGCATGAACTTTTGTAACAAATTCGGCCACGGCCATCAATTTGGGAATCGGGCCAAAAGGTTTTCCCGAATAATCCATATCCAACCCGGCAACAATGACCCGAATACCCATATTAGCCAGTTTTTCACAAACTTCGACCAATGCACTATCAAAGAACTGGGCTTCATCGATCCCAATTACATCCACATCGCCGGTAAGCAGTAAAATATTTGACGCCGTATCGACAGGCGTCGAACGGATGGCATTTTCGTCGTGAGAAACAACATCTTCAACCGAATAACGGACATCGGTTACCGGTTTAAAAATCTCGACCCGTTGACGGGCAATCCGGGCCCGGTTCAAACGCCGGATCAATTCTTCGGTTTTCCCCGAAAACATCGACCCGCAGATTACTTCAATCCAACCTCGCTGCCGGGTCCCGCTTAAATCTTTTTCAAGAAACATCCTCTATCTATAAAACAAAAAAGTAATTTTACAACTTGTTGAGAATTGCAACGTTTTGCATTTTTGGAAACGTTAATTTTCAATTTTTGAAGATACTACATTTCATGAAATTTTTTAGTTTGCGGGTAAATAAATGATGTATAAATGAATATGGACAATAAAATTATTCTGGAAATGGTTGTAAAAGACCTCGAAGAGATAAAATTTTTAGTCGAATCTCTTTCTCTGCCTGAAAAAATCGATCCGCTTCTGATCGAAATCACGGCAACAAAAGCAAAAGCTTTTTATCAGGAATTGATGTTCCTGTCGGCCAATAATCCCATCCCCGTTGAGAAAGAAGAAATATTAATCGAAGAACAACCCTTCATTTCACCTGAAAACAATACAGCAGACGAAGAAGAAATACCTGTTGAAGAAATTTCATCGGAAGAGCTTTCCGAAGTCGAAACACCTGTTGCCGAAGAGTTTTCAGCTCCTGCTGATGAAATTGGTTCAGCTGCCGGGAAAACCGTTTCGGAACAAGATACTTCGGAAGAAATTACTGAAAAGATTACCGAAGAACCCATCGAAATTTCCGAAGGAGAAAACATCCGGGAAGAAACCACTGACGAAACAGTCGCCGTGGAAGAAACAATCCTTGAGAATGTTGCCGCTGAAAGCAAACCGAAAGAAGAGGCAATTGTTGCTGAGGAACCAATTCCGGAACCGGAAAATGAAGTTTCATCCGAAACCGCTTCGGAAGAAGTGGAAGAAAATACGCCCGCAGAAGTGGAAAGCGAAATCGAACAACCTTCCGATTTATTGATTCCAACCGAAGCAACAGTTGAGACAACCGAAGCAGCAGCTTTCGAAGCAGGCTCAAACACCAAACAAGCTCCGGCTCTTGATGAAACGGAAGAAATCACGATGGAAGAAGAACCCGAGATCCAAAAACAGGAAGAGCAGCCTGTCGCCGAACCATCGATTTACGAAAAACTTGCCGCAACAACCAATCCCGAAATAAAAACCAAAGGCAAGCCAGTCGACAACATCATGAATGCCATTGGGATAAACGATAAATTCATGTTTTCAAAGGAACTTTTTGCCAACGACGCCCAAAAATTTGAGGATACGGTAAACCATCTCGACAGTTTAAACACATTCATCGAAGCGATTGATTTTCTTGAGAAAAATTTCAAGTGGACAAAAAATGATGCCAGTCTCAAATTTATGGACTTGCTGAAACGCCGGTTTCAAAAATAACCAGTATGGGTAAATTGTATATTGTTCCAACCCCGATTGGGAACCTCGAAGATATGACAATCAGGGCAATCCGGATTTTGAAAGAGGTTGATACCATCCTGGCCGAAGACACCCGCACTTCGTCGGTATTGTTGCGGCATTTTGAGATTTCAACCCATCTTCAGTCACACCATAAATTTAATGAGCACAAAACAGCCGGACAAATTGCAGAACGAATCCTCGGGGGCGAAAACATTGCGCTGATTTCCGACGCCGGGACCCCCGGCATTTCAGATCCCGGCTTCCTGCTTGCCCGAACCTGCGTTGAAAAAGGAGTTGAAGTAGAAACATTACCCGGCGCAACAGCATTTGTTCCTGCGCTGGTCAACTCGGGGTTACCATGCGACCGGTTCTGCTTTGAAGGATTCCTTCCAATAAAAAAAGGGCGACAAACCCGGTTGAAAGAACTTGCCGAAGAACACCGGACGATGGTTTTCTACGAATCGCCTTATCGGTTATGCAAAACGCTGGAACAATTCATCGAATTTTTTGGTCCGAACCGCAACGTGTGTGTGTGCCGCGAATTATCCAAGATCCATGAAGAAAATGCCCATGGCACCCTTCAGGAGATTCTCGATCACTTCAACGCCAAAACGGTAAAAGGCGAGATTGTTATCGTCGTCGAAGGGTTAGACAAAAAGGAAAAGGCCGAAGAGGAATAAACCGGTAAATCGCATTTTGTTACTACATTAACCCTGAAAGATACCAATTCGGGAGTTTGAGTATTTCCTTTGTTTTTTTGATACACCATAATCTGTTTCAAATGGTAACTATATTTTTGTATTTTTGTCGCCCGTTGAAAAACAGTTTTCAACAGATAATTTTTTATTGCGAGTACGTTCGATAAACTTAAGAAGATGAATTTTATTGACGAATTGAAATGGAGGGGCATGATCCACGACATGATGCCCGGCACCGATGAGCAACTCAACAAAGAGATGACAACTGCCTATGTGGGCATTGACCCTACTGCTGATTCATTACACATCGGGCACTTGGTTTCTGTTATGATGCTCAAACACCTGCAGGTTTGTGGCCACCGCCCCGTTGTATTGGTTGGAGGAGCCACCGGCATGATTGGCGACCCTTCAGGTAAATCGCAGGAGAGGAATCTACTGGATGAAAGCACACTCCGTCATAATCAGGAATGTCTGAAAAAACAACTGAGCCGTTTTCTGGACTTCTCTTCAGGTGCTCCAAACCAAGCCTTAATGGTGAACAACTACGACTGGATGAAAGAGTTTTCATTCCTGGGGTTCATCCGCGATATTGGAAAGCATATTACCGTAAACTATATGATGTCAAAAGATTCCGTAAAGAAACGTCTTGCGGGAGAAGGAACATCTGGTCTTTCATTTACCGAGTTTACTTATCAATTGGTGCAGGGAACCGACTTTCTGCATTTAAACCAAACGCTCAATTGTAAATTACAAATGGGCGGATCCGATCAGTGGGGCAACATTACGACCGGGACAGAGCTTATCCGAAGAATTTCGGGGGGTGAAGCTTATGCCTTAACCTGTCCGCTGATAACTAAAGCCGACGGTGGAAAATTTGGGAAAACAGAATCGGGAAATGTCTGGCTCGACCCGGAAAGAACATCGCCTTATGCTTTTTACCAATTCTGGTTAAACACATCGGATGCCGATGCTGAAAAATACATTAAAATATTTACGCTCCTCCCAAAAGAAGAAGTTGAAGCGTTGACCAAACAACACAATGAAGATCCTCACCTGCGGATCCTCCAGAAAAAACTGGCCGAAGAGGTAACCACCTTGGTACACTCGAAAGCCGATTTGGATGCAGCGATCGAAGCTTCACAGATTTTGTTTGGAAAAGGAACCGCCGAGCAGCTTAAACACCTCGACGAAAAAACATTCCTCGCGGTATTTGAAGGGGTTCCACAATACAAAATCTCCCGGTCGGAGCTTTCGGAAGGAATCAACATCATTGAACTGCTGGCCGATAAAGCACCGGTCTTCCCTTCGAAAGGTGAACTCCGCAGAACCATTCAGGCCAACGGATTAAACCTGAATAAGGAGAAAGCTTCAAACCCCGACCTAATCGTTTCGACAAACGACCTGATCGCGGGCAAATATTTACTGGCTCAAAAAGGGAAAAAGAACTATTACCTGCTCATCGCGGAATAGAAAAAAAATCCAGTTGAATAATATTATTAAAAATCCTTCGTTACAACGGTAGACTAACGAATAACTTATCTTATGGAGAATTTTTTTAACAACGAGAAAATATTTAGGTCCCTCTGGAAGTGGAAAATCCATATCACCATTGTGGTATTTGCCGCCATTCTTCTATCTGTGATTATAACCTCACCGTTCATTATTAAGCCAAAGTTCAAATCAACTGGCAAGGTTTATCCGGTCAATACCATGACCTATAGCGAAGAATCGGAAAGTGAACAAATGCTGGAAGATATCCGCTCGGTCGATAATAAATTCAGGCTAATCGATGCTTTCCATCTCGACAAAGTCTATATGATCAGTAAAAGTGATCCCCTTTACAAAACTTACATGTTGGCTGAATTTGACAAGAATGTCAGCTTTAAGAAGACCGAATTTGAAACCATCGAGATCAAAGTGCTGGATGAGAGTCCTCAACGCGCCTCGGATATGGTAGACTCCTTAATCCTCTATTTCGACCAGCTCTTGCAGCGCCAGTTCGCTATAAAGTACCTGGAAGTGGCTGAAATCGCCAAAAAAGATCTGCAGAATAAAAACAGGGAGATCGACTCGGTACAAGCGGTATTGTCGGATTTGAGCAAGAAATATGGGATTCTCGATTACGACACCCAAGTGAAAGCGGCAACCGAGGGACTGATGAACGCAGCGGCTCTCAAAGGAGACACCAAACCTTCCAAAGAGTTATTGGATAACTTAAAAGAAAACGGAATCGAATTTAAACGGTTAAGTTCGCAGCTCCATTCTTTTCAGCGCGTAGCTGACTCGCTCAAAATTCAGTATGATTTCGGGATTAGCCAGGGAATGAAAAAAATCACCTATTCCATTGTGGTTGAAAGGCCCTTTCCTGCCGATAAAAAGTCTTACCCGGTACGCTGGTTGATTGTAATGCTTTCAACAATTGCTGCTCTTGCCGCTTCTGTAATCACCGTATTGATGATCGACTTCTATCGTGAAAGAATTGCCGCAAAATAACAACATCATTCCTGATCGTTGGTTAAAGTATATCCTTTTTTATGCCGTTTCGTTTGCGTTCATTTTACTCAACGCTTACCTGGTTTTAAAGAAAGATACCCTACTGGGCATTGTCGTTCCTGTGGCGTTCGCGGTCATTCTTACCGCCATCTACTCGTATGACAAGATCATTTGGCTAACCATCTTCTTTGTTCCTCTTTCGATCCCCCTCAAAGATCTGATCCCGGGACTTCCGTTCGACATGAGCCTTCCATCCGAACCTTTTCTTTTTGGAATTTTAATCGTTTTCCTTCTATCACTGCTTCTTGGGAAGAAAATCGACCGGAACATTACGAGGCATCCCGTCTCCATTGCCATTTACTTCTATCTGGCATGGATGCTGATCACCTCTTTTTCAAGCTGTATCCCACTGGTTTCGTTCAAATACCTTCTGAGCCGAATCTGGTTTATTGTGGCCTTTTTCTTCATTCTCACCTACTTGTTCAAGAAATCTGCCAATATTGAAAAATTTGTCTGGATATTCGTCATTGCCTTTCTTCCTGTTATTTTTTATACCATTGGCCGTCACCTGAGCTATGGTTTATACAACGACCAGGCTGCACACTGGGTAATGACCCCTTTCTTCAACGACCACACCTCGTATGGTGCGGTTTTGGCCATGTATATTCCTTTTTTGGTGGGATTTTCGCTCTCTGGCATATCCAACAAAAAATACCGGATATGGATTTGGGCTGTTACTGCTATATTCCTTCTGGCCGAAGTGCTTTCGTATGCACGGGCTGCCTGGCTGGGTCTGTTTCTGGCATTAGGCATCTGGGGCATTATGAGACTGAAAATTAAATTCAAGACCATCGCCATTACCATCCTCAGCCTTTTCATCATTGTCGTTGCTTTTCAGGATCAAATACTTCAAAAACTGGAACAAAACTCGCAGGATTCTTCAGCAAACCTGCTCGACCATTTCACCTCGATGACCAACATCTCAACCGATGCTTCCAATCTGGAAAGAATTAACCGATGGAACTGTGCGTTGAAAATGTTCAGTGAAAAGCCTTTCCTTGGATGGGGCCCCGGAACGTATGCGATGAAATATGCCCCTTATCAGGTTACTTCGCAACGAACAATTATCAGTACCAATTCGGGGAACGGAGGCAATGCCCACAGCGAATACCTCGGCGCTCTGGCTGAATCGGGAGTTTTGGGCTCATTAAGTTTTGTTGCCCTGATTATTGTCGTTTTAACCATCGGGATCAGGGCCTATTCAAAAACCGATGACAAAAGATTGAAAACACTGATTATTTGTGCCATATTGGGTTTAATAACCTACTATGCCCATGGGGTACTGAACAACTTTCTCGATACCGATAAAGCATCGGTACCTTTCTGGGGATTTACAGCCATCATTGTAGCCATTGATCTCGAGATTAAGCAGCAAAAAAATACCCGCCTTGAAGAACAAAACGGGTAAGATTTATAAAAGGATACCATTTGTCACTTACTTTTTCAGAAGTTCATAAAGATGAATTTTCCAATTAATACTTGTCGGTTAATTTTAGGCACTTTATAAACCCTAAACTTTAGGCACTAAATTTATTTGAAGGTGTACCTGATTCCAAGGGCTGCACCCCAACCCAAACCGGCATTATCGCCAAGAAAATCCCACATGGGGCGGGCATCAAGGCTAAGCAAAATTGGAGCGCCCTTTTTGTTGAAATCATATTCCAACCCAATTTGGCCACCAATAGCCACATTAATATAACCCGGATCGTTGTGGTATGAATAAAAGCCCAGCGCACCGCCCGGTCCCACATACCAGTTCAATCCGCCATCGATATTCCAAAGCCAGTGATAAAGGCCTACAATGTTCATCCGGTTCCAGTTACTGTTACCACCCCAGCCCAAATCAAATTCGAGCCGGTTCTCGTTACTGAGTTTGTGCTGATAAGAGATTTCTGCATTTCCTAAGCTTCCACCCCCTAAACGCAAGCCGATGGCGTGAGAGTTTATCTGCGCACTGGCTGAAAAACCAAAACCCATTGCCAAAGCCAATGCAATTACATGTTTTTTCATTTCAAATTTATTTTTCTATTGATAAACCAGCGTCCCGATTTTCTCTCCGGTAAGCAGCTTTTTTAGGTTCCCCTCGGTATCCATATCAAAAACCACAATTGACATGTTGTTTTCCTTACAAAGGGTGGTAGCCGTCAGATCCATAATCTTCAGCCCCATGTTATAAATTTTATCGTAGGTGATTTTGTCGAACTTTGTAGCATTTGGATCTTTTTCCGGATCGGCGGTGTAGATGCCATCTACCCGGGTACCCTTTAACATCACATCGGCACCAACCTCTACGGCACGCAGCGCCGAAGCGGTGTCGGTGGTAAAAAACGGATTTCCGGTTCCAGCCGAAATAATGGCCACCTCGCCCTTTTTCAAGGCGGCAATCGCTTTGTCTTTGGAATAATATTCACCAATGGGTTCCATCCGGATAGCCGAAAAAGTATGGGTAGTTACCCCGATCTTTTCAAGCTCCGACTGCAACGCCAGACTGTTGATGACCGTGGCCAGCATGCCCATCTGATCGCCTTTCACCCGGTCAAAACCTTTGGCTGCGCCACTGAGCCCGCGGAAAATATTACCTCCGCCGATCACAATAGCCACTTCAACACCCAATCCTACAATCTCTTTTATTTGATGGGCATACGAACCAAGCCTTTCCGGATCAATCCCGTAACCAACTTTGCCCATCAGCGATTCGCCCGAAAGTTTTAGAAGGACACGTTTATAAGGAGCTGTCATATTTTTTCCATTTTGTTTCAGCAAATTTAGCATTTTCAGGATTTATCGTTCGCCTTTATTTTGCTAAACATCGATTTTGTAAATTCTACCGCCTTGTTATGTTCTACCACAGGCGAGGGATAATTCGGAATTCTTAATTCGGACAGAGGGATCGAATGAATCTCTTTTGCCGGTAATGTGCTCAATTCAGGAACCCAGCGTTTGACATAAACGCACTCCGGATCGAACTTTTGCTGCTGGCTCCAGGGGTTGAAAATACGGAACCAGGGCTGTGCATCGCAGCCGGTCGATGCCGACCACTGCCAGTTGCCATTGTTCACAGCCGGGTCGTAGTCGGCCAGATGATTGGCAAAAAAACGTTCGCCCCAACGCCAGTCAACGTGCAAATCTTTGGTGAGGAACGAAGCCACAATCATTCGCACCCGGTTGTGCATGTAACCGGTCGTGGTGAGTTCGCGCATCCCGGCATCGACAATGGGAAAACCGGTTTGCCCGTTGCACCAGCGATCAAACTTTTCATGATCGTTTTCCCATTCAATCCCATCGAATTTCGGGTAAAAAGCATGTCCGAAAACATGCGGAAAATGAAAGGCAATATGGGTAAAAAAGTCGCGCCAGTAAAGCTCGTTTACCAGTGTATGGCTTTCGCTGAATTCATCGGCAATTTTGTGATAAGTTTCCCGAATGGAGACGGTTCCGAACTTATGGTGTGCCGAAAGCAGGGTGTTTCCTTTCACCGCAGGAAGGTTTCGTTGCAGGTCATATTCACTCAAATCACCAATTCCGGAAAGCAACTTCTGAGCTTCGCTCCGACCACCTTTCAGCAACAAACCAGAATTGGAGAGCGTGAGCATTTCCACCGGCGATTCAATGGTTCCCTGCAATTCCCTGTTGAAGTAGTTCGAATAAAGATTCGGAACCGGTAATGGAACCGGAACCAGCCGGGCTTTTCTCCTGAACGGGGTGTAAATCGTATACGGTGTTCCATCAGCTTTCGAGACCTGCTCCGGCTCGGTAAGCAATGCATCGGAGTAGGAAAAAAACGGGATGGACAGGGCTTTGCAGATGGCTGAGATCTGGCGGTCCCTTTCCCTGCTAAAGGGCGTATAATCGCGGTTCACAAAAACGGCTTCGGCATTGGTTGTTTCGAGCAACTTTTCGATTACATCGTGGGCAATTCCCCTGAAAAAGTAAAGCTTCGATCTCTTTTGTTTCAGCTCCCGGTCGAGGTCAGCCAACGAATGAATCATAAATTCAAAGCTATTGTTTCCCTGGTAAGGGTTCGACAGTTGACGCTCATCGAAAATGAAAACGGGCAGCACCTGCTCCGACCAGCTCAGTGCAGCCAACAACGCTGTATTGTCTTCCAGACGCAAATCGCGCCGAAAAATATGGATCGAAAGATGAAAATCGGCCATAATCGAATTGCATAAAACAAACTTTCATGTTCTTTAACAAAAAGAACCAAGACAAGTTCTAATCTAGACATAAATTAAACTGTTTTAACCTTTGTTTTATAATCAAATGGGTAATTT
Source organism: Prolixibacteraceae bacterium (assembly GCA_035353695.1). Classification (GTDB taxonomy): domain Bacteria; phylum Bacteroidota; class Bacteroidia; order Bacteroidales; family Prolixibacteraceae; genus CAYMTR01. Next base: position 51,841 of record DAOQAB010000001.1, on the reverse strand, counting down.
CGTCTTAACGAAAGACCTGTTACTAAAGCTTACTGGATGAAACCTTTTCTACCCATAATCACTGCAATGCTTTTTTCGGTTTCGATAACCGTTCAGGGGCAAGATTCGCCTGCCGACACTCTTCGGTTTAAAATGCCCAACGGAAAAACAACCCAAACCTTTCATTACGACACCAGCTTTACAATAAAAACCCCGGATATTCCATCCCTATTTCCGGATACAACAAAACTGTCGGAAAAAAATCGGTTTCAGGATAGAAGCTGGACCCGGTTCAACCTTGAAGAGGGATTAAAACCTTTGCCCAACGGACAAAAATATCTTACCTATTCGAGCGCCAACGATGCTTTTCACTATTCAACCTACAGCGACCCAATCCTGCTGGGTTTTGATTTCCACTTAAAACCGCTTACCCATTGGGAAAAATTCGATATTTATTCTTTTGGCGCAGGTATGCTGACTTATACCGGCGACACCTTCTTTCCTGCTGATCAAAATACCAAAGCATTCATCTGGCAGGCAGGAGGTGGTATTGAGTATGAGTTAAAAAACAACGTGTCGCTGTTTTATGAATTTTCGGGCGTTTTCAAAAACAAATCACTCAGTGGTACCATTCATAAACCCGGAGCCAGGTTCCGCTTCTAACAGATTAATCCCTGTTCAATAAAATATAAGAAGATAAATCTGAAAAAACCGGTTGATATAATTTCGTACTTTTGCCATCGATTCATATTTCGAGTATGCTAAAGATAAAATTGCTGGCTTCGATACCGTCACCGCATAGCCACTTCAAAAATGCAGGTTCCCGTTTGGAAAAATTGATTTCATCGGAAAAATTCGAACTGGTTGAAAGCAATCCCGATGTGCTGTTCTTTCTTACCGGAGGTTCCGAGCGATATGCCCTGGAACAGGCTGCTGCCGGTCATTTCTATATTCTGATCGGCTCGCAGCACGACAACGCCTATGCTTCGGCTACCGAAGTGAAAACATATCTCGATGGTGAAAACATTCCCTGCTGGCTGCTTGATGAAGAAGATGCCGGAACAAAAACCGTTTTAGAAGAGTTCATCACGGCAAGGCAAGCAATTGAAAAGCTTCGGGGGAAACGGCTTGGACTGATCGGACAAGTTTCCGACTGGCTGATTGCCTCAACAATCCCGGCTGGAATATTAAAGGCAAAGCTGGGCATCGATCTGGTTGAGATTCCCTGGAACAAACAATCTCACTTTTCTACCTTCAAACCCGACGAGAAATTTTTAAACGCTTTTGCTCCGGCAAAAGACGTTGAGCTTTCCGAAACAGCAAAAGTGAGCGAAATGCTTTCCTGTACCATCGGGGAGTGGAACCTCGATGCGATTTCGGTCGAATGTTTTCCGCTGGTTCAAAAAGACGGCGTCACGGCATGTCTGCCCCTGGCAAGGTTCAACAACGAAGGGATTCCAGCCGGCTGTGAAGGCGACCTCACTGCGGCTGCCGGCATGATGCTTGGCAAAGAATTGACCGGGATTGTTCCCTGGATGGCAAACATCAACAAAGTTTCCGACGATGGCTGCCGGTTCTCGCACTGCACCATTGCTCCGGGGCTGGTCGACAATCTGACCATCAAAACCCATTTCGAGACAGGAAAAGGAACCGCCATACAGGGCGATTTCAAAGGCGATTCGATTACCATTTACCGCTTCGACAAACAACTTGGCAACGCATTCATCGCAACGGGCACCATAACCGACAGACCCCGTTCGGGTTCAGCATGCCGCACTCAAATAAAGGTGAAGCTAGGTGAAAAAGAGGTCCGCCTGCTTAAGGAAAACCCGCTGGGAAACCATCACCTCATTTTGCCGGGAAATCACAAAAAACGACTGCAACTGGCATGTTTGCTTCTTGGCATAAACGTTCTTTAACCAGTTGCCATAAGTTTCCAGCACAATAATCGCAAGGATGGTTTTGAAAGCCGTTGGCTACATTATTTAAATTTTAATCTTCTCTATTTACAAAAGAGAAGCTCATTTTATTTGAAGGTTTGCCTGTTTTTTTGCAGGGAGGATCGTAGTTCAGGTGTCTTGACGAACGGGCAACCGGAAATCGGGATCGTAGCATCCGGACAGGCACCGTAAGGATTACAAGTGATCCAACCTTAATTCAAACCATTTAATAGCCATGTTTTCATTATTTATCAAAGAATCATTAATTGTTCTCGGGACAGGTATCCCTTTTTCCTGGATCGTTTGCCGGTTATTGTTCCGGAAAAGTGTGATGTACAAAATTGTCTGGTTCTGGGCCATGAGCATCCTTGTTGTTGTTATCAATACCAAGCTGGCCGAAGAGTTCCGCGATCTTTATCATCAGGCGCCTGCAATTATTGCTGCCTTTTTCGAAATGTCTTTCTTCGTTTTTCTTGCCACCCTTGAGATGAAAAAGAAAATGGGAAAACCGATGAAAGAAATCCTCCACAAACTCAAAGAATTGGAATCAGGGAAAATCGGTGTTTCGTATAACGAAGAAATCGCATCGCGCAACGACGAATTCGGACAAGTTTACAACTCGGTTGCCGGCCTCGAAAAAAGTATCGGCCAAATTGTAACCGGCATAAAATCACAAGCCGATTCCCTGGCAAAAAACAGCCTGGATATCAAAATTCTTTCGGATAATTTTTCGCAGGGAGCAACCGAGCAGGCGGCAAACCTGGAAGAGTTATCGTCGACCATGGAAGAAATCTCATCAAACCTGGAGAAGAACCTTAAATTAGCCGGCGAAACCATTCAGGTAACAAGCCATGCCGAAGAGATCGCCTCACACACGGTTTCCAACATTGGCGAGACCATCGAAATCTATAACGAGATATCCTCAAAAATCACATCGGTTACCGAAATAGCTTTTCAAACCAACATTCTGGCGCTAAACGCAGCGGTTGAAGCAGCCAGAGCGGGTGAAGCCGGACGGGGCTTTACCGTGGTGGCATCCGAAGTGCGGAAACTGGCTGAAACCAGCCGTACCTTTGCCGATGATATTGTTTTATTATCGGACAAAAGCATGGAGCAGTCAGAAAAATCGGAACAAGAAATTGGGAAGATGATGCCTGAAATCAGAAAAGCGGCCGAAAGTGTGAAACAAATTGTCACGTCCAACAATGAACAGGCCGCCAGCATTATTCAGGTCAGCCTCTCGGTAAACCAGCTGAACAACGTAACCCAACAAAATGCGATGGCTTCGGAAGAGTTGTCCAACAGAGCCGAACAACTCGATGCCCAGGCCGAAGTGCTAAAAAAATCGGTAGCATTTTTCCGGTTTACGGAGAACTGACACTGCGTTAAAACCCGGCGTTTTTCAGCTTTCGCTTTTGCATTTTTACCAGTAGTGGGGTGTTGGCAACAACAACAGCAAAGTTAGTAGTTGTTTCATTTCTAGTGACTATTTGCGTCTTTCCAGCCGCATTCGGGTCATACGCTCGCGCATCCCGCCGTTTTTCAGGAAATCTTCTCCAAGCGACTGTAACTGTTTAAACAGTAAATAGTCGTTTTGTTTGATCAGGCAGATAGCCATGTTGGCTATGGCTTCAGGAGGGCGAGTTTTAACCAGTGCCATATAGAAAGCTGAATCGTTGTGCTTTCTTCCAAGTTCTCGCATCTTCATCAATTCTATTGAATTATCCTCCCACTGACGATGTCCCCTTGTACGCAGGTAGTCTTTGTAATCGTCAAGCAGTTCCTGCAAACTTGCCTTGGCCACATTTACCAACTTAATTTCAGTCTCTTTTGAAGTAGCCGAGGCCGCACTCCCTTCCACAATGTTTTGTTTGCCCGACCGTGCAGCCTGTACCATCTGGTCGATGGTGCGATCGCCTCGCTGCAGATATTTTTTGCAAAAATAGTAAGTTATATCAAAAATGGCCTGTGCCTTCTGGTAGCTAAAAAGCTTCTGGTAGTTGCCGGTTCGCGGCACCAAAGGTTCCTGCTTATCGTGGGTGGTTGCCATGTTACAAGTTGTTTGTTGTTCTTACTGCTTTTTTCTCATTAAGGCCATTAAAGGCTTTAAGGTCTTCAAAGACTTTATTGACCTTAAGTCTTCTTAAAGTTACAACTTTTACCAACTCCGATCAACCTCTTTCCTTCAGACCTTGAACAGTTCTGAAAACTTTGAAAAATAGCCAAATATAGGACCAGCTCAAGCAACAGGGTAATGGCGAGTAAAAGCAAGATGGTTGGTAATTGTTTCATTACTTTACGCTTTCTGCATCTCCCTCCCATTTGTCGTTTTCATGAAGAAACACTTACTGGCTTTTTTATAACTTTGTCGCTCAATTTTAAAAGCAGGGAACATGACAGTCATTACCGACACAGGGAACCGTTTGCTGAGGGATGGATATCTCGACGAAGAGCTTCCGGCAGGGATCAACCTGATCGATGAAATTAACCGGATGAAGAGGGAGAAGAATGCGGTAATCCTTGGGCACTATTACATCACGCCCGAGTTACAGGATATCTCCGACTTTGTGGGCGACAGCCTGGCGCTGGCACAGGAAGCAGCCAAAACCACTGCCGACCTGATTGTTTTTATCGGGGTTCATTTTATGGCCGAAACGGCGAAGATTATCAACCCGTCGAAAAAGGTGATCCTGCCCGACCTGAAAGCCGGTTGTTCGCTGGCCGAGTCGGCTCCTATTGACGATTTCAGGGAATTCAAAAAGAAATATCCCGGTTACGAAGTGATCAGCTACATCAATTGCACAGCCGACCTGAAAACCGAAACCGATGTGGTTTGCACCTCGTCGAATGCTTTGAAAATTGTGGAAAGCTTCCCCAAAGATGCCAAACTGATTTTTGGTCCCGACAAAAACCTGGGGAACTACATCAACTCGCTTACCGGTCGCGACATGGTGCTTTGGAACGGCGCCTGCATGGTACACGAAAAATATTCGGTCGAAAAGATTGTCGGCCTGATGAACCAGCACCCCGATGCCGAACTGATTGCCCACCCCGAATGCGAAAAACCGGTCCTGCTGCTGGCCAAACAGATTGGCTCTACGGCTGCCCTGCTGAACTATGTTCAAACCAGCCCATCGAAAAAGTTCATCGTGGCCACCGAAAGCGGCATTCTTCACCAGATGAAAAAGGTGTGCCCTGAGAAGATCTTCATCCCTGCCCCATCGGTCGATTCAACCTGCGGATGCAACGATTGCAGCTACATGAAGCTGAATTCGATGAAGAAACTCTACCTCTGTATGAAAAACGAACTGCCCGAGATTACCCTCTCCGGCGAGGTGATTGAAAAAGCACGAAAGCCCATCGAACGGATGCTGGCGATATCGTAAACCGTAACAACCTGTTTTAAACTATTCGATTTGAAATACCGACATCTTTTTTTCGACCTGGATAATACCCTTTACGACTTCGACACCAATGCCTTTCTGGCCATGCGCGATGCGTTCACCCAACTTGGGCTGATTGAACAGTTGCCTCCGTTTGAAGAGTTCTTTGCAGTCTATGTCGAGATCAACGACGAACTTTGGGCGCTTTACCGCGAAAAAAAAATTGCCAAAGAGGTGCTTCGCGGCTTACGGTTCGAAAGAAGTCTGGGGCATTTCGGTGTTTACCCAACCATTTCCTATACCGAAATCGACGATCTTTACCTCCGCCAAATGATTACCCAAACCAACCTTTTCCCCGAAACCATCGAGGTTCTTACGGAACTGAAAAAGCGTGGATACCAACTTCACATTATCACCAATGGCTTTAAGGAGGTTCAACGGGAAAAGCTCATCAACACCGGACTGGGCAAACTCATGACCCATGTTTTCATTTCCGAAGACATCAAGTCGCCTAAGCCGCAACGCGAGATTTTTGAGTATTCCATAAAAAGCTGTAATGCCTTAAAAAAGGAGAGCCTGATGATCGGCGATTCCTGGGAAAGCGATATCGTTGGTGCAAAAAATTTTGGGATCGATCAGGTGTTTTTTAATCCGTCGAAACAGGCTATCTGTTACGATCCGTATGGTGAACCAACCTTTGTTGTCGAAAAACTCGCGGAACTGCTTACTATTTTATAAATGCTTGTCATTCGGGGCATAACGAGAAATATCCATAAATTAACAGGGCCGTAATATTCTTGATTCCAGAATTTTCCGAAATATTACAGTCATCATTGTAAAGATTCTTTCGTTTTCTCTATTTTTGCCCAAAGCAATAATAAACTCCTTTTATTCATTTTTAAAACAGCGGGAAATGGTTTGGTCTGACGAACTAGACAACATAAGAAGGAAAATTTTTAAATACCGTTTAAAAAAAGAATATCGGAAGAAATTCAAAGTCATCTCTTTATCTTTTCTGGCATTCCTCCTGCTCCTGATTCTCTGGGGGCCGGTTTCCGACGGCATTTATTCCATTACCCACGCCAATTCCTATGGTAAAATCAAAGTCGACCGATACCGCGATTATAACAGCACTCATCTGTTTTATGCCCGGAGGAATGGAATAACCCCCTTCAAATCGACCAGCGATTTCCGCGAAGGAATCGATGAACTGGTGAGCGAAGACCGTCTGGTCAAAATCTCCACGAACAAATATTATGTGGTAAAGTATTTGAGCCATTCCCACCCCTATCTTACGCCCTCGGCGGCCAGGCTGCTTGATGATATTGGAAAAAGATTCCGGAAAAAACTCGACGAAAACGGGCTACCAAACTATGCGTACAACATTACTTCGGTACTCCGCACCAAAGAAAGCCAAAAAAACCTCCGAAGGTCAAATGGTAATGCATCGTCTAACACCTCCCATCTTTATGGAACAACGGTCGATATTGCCTACAACTGCCTAACAAAAAGACCCTTTCTCTGGGTAAAAGTGGATGCCTACGATGCGAAAGCCATCAAACTGCTTTCCGAATCTATTGGTGAGCTCCGTAGGGAAGGCCGATGTGTGGTGGTGACCGAGCGTATCGAAAAATGTTTTCACATTACCGTCATCCAATAACAATTACGGCTTTGCCGGCACCCACATTCCCATAAAATTTAATTTTTTGCTTTATCCAGAGCGAGAACTCCTTTCTCGGTCATCGAAATCCTTTTTTGTTATTTTTCTTTTTGAACATGACAAATATCTGTTCCAATTTTCAAAAACTTAACTTTCACTTGTTACTTTTGCAAATTATTTTTTAGAATGAGGAAATTAAGTAATTACAAATAGTATGACCCGTAAATTATTGATAAGAGATGTTACAATGAGAGATGGACAGCAATCTCTTTTTGCAACGCGAATGAAACAAGCTCAGGTTGAACGTGTTTTGCCCATATATAAAGAAGCTGGTTTTTATGCACTGGAAGTATGGGGTGGTGCAGTTCCCGATTCCATCATGCGTTTCTTGAACGAGGACCCATGGGAACGATTGGAGAAGATTAAAAAAGAGATCGGGAACATTTCCCACCTGACCGCTCTTTCCCGTGGCCGGAACCTCTTTGGATACAATCCTTACCCGGAAGAAGTAATCGAAGGTTTTAACCGGAACGCCGTTCAATCAGGGATTTCGATTATGCGAATTTTCGATGCGCTGAACGACACCAACAACATCAAATCGACCATTAAATACGTGAAACAGAACGGGGGGTTAGCCGACTGTGTTACCTGCTACACCATTGACCCAAAATTCACCCGTAAAGAAAGAATCCGTGCTTTCCTGAAAGGGAAACCGCTACCCAAAGCTGTATTTACCATCGATTATTTTGTAAATATGGCCAAAGAGCTGGAAGCCATGGGTGCCGATATGATTACCCTGAAGGACATGGCAGGATTGATTCCTCCCAGCAAAGCCGGTAAGATCATTAAGGCATACAAAGAAAATGTGAAAATACCAATCGACTTCCATACCCACTGTACACCTGGCTATGGTTTGGCTTCCGCATTAACAGCTATTATCAACGGTGTGGATATTCTCGATACTGCCATCATGAATTTTGCCGGAGGCCCTGCCGCACCATCATTTGAACTGATTCAAATCTTCTGCAATAAATTGGACATTGAAACCGGCATCAATCTCGACGCCGTTGTACGGATCAACAAAATTCTGAAAGAGATCCGTATCGAAATGGCCGATATCGACAGCTATAAAATCTTTCCGATTGAATTCGATATCACCAAAGACAAATTGCCTGCCCATATCGACCAATTGTTCGACGATGCCATCCGTTTTGCCCAAGCGGATGATGAAGCAAACCTTTTGGATGCCTGTGGAAAGATTGAAAAATATTTCAATTTCCCTGATCCAGACGAAAAGGTCAAATTTGCCGAAGTTCCCGGAGGTATGTACACCAATATGTTATCTCAGCTGAAACAGTTAAAACAGGAAGAGTTGTTACCCCGCGTATTGCAGGTAATCCCAACCGTTCGTTTAGCTGCAGGCTGTCCTCCGTTGGTTACCCCTACCAGTCAGATTGTAGGTGCCGAAGCTGTAAACTGTGTGATTGATGAAAAGAATGGCAAACCATTTTATACCAACAATTCCATTCAGTTTGTCAATCTGGTAAAAGGTTCTTATGGAAAAACACCAATCCCAGTTGATCCTGAATTCCGTTTAAAAATTGCAGGGACCCGCGAAGAGATTCCTTACAATACGGCGAATTACCAGAAACAGCCCAATCCGTCTTTCCCTCAGTATGGTGAGAATATTAAGCTGGCGATGAATGAGAAAGAAGAGTTGCTTCTTGAATTGTTCCCGAATGTTGCAACCAAATTTCTGCAGGACCGGGTAAACCGCATTTATGGTGAAAAAATCCATGAAGCAGAATTGGAAAAACAACGTGCATTTGAAGCAGAGCGCCAAAAATATCTTGATTTGTCGGAGGAAGAGAAACAGGACCGGCTGGTTGAGGGGCTTTATAACTGGAATTAATTCTATTGATTCTATAAAATTAAAACGGGTAAGATCTTTTGATCTTACCCGTTTTAATTTTATCCAAAAGTCCTTTTTTAACTGGCTTTTAAAAGTTTCAATCCTGCATTTTCAACCTTTTCGCGGGCATATTCTTCGGTAATTGCAAATTCTTTGTGGCCATTCGAAGGCATTTCGAACATGGCGTCAACCATGATGGTTTCACAAATTGAACGCAAACCTCGTGCACCAAGTTTAAATTCAACAGCAATCCCCACAATATAGTCGAGTGCTTCGTCGCTAAATTTCAGATTGATTTTATCGAGTTCAAAAAGTTTGATGTACTGCTTCACAATGGCATTTTTAGGCTCAGTCAGAATCTGACGAAGAGCTGCCGGATCGAGCGGATCGAGGTAGGTGATCACCGGTAAACGGCCAATAATTTCAGGAATCATCCCAAAAGCCTTCAAATCCATGGGAGCCACGTATTGCATCAGGTTTTCACGATCGACATGATCGGTTCCTTTGATGGCATTATAACCAACCACCTTTGCATTCAGCCGCTGGGCAATTTTACGCTCAATACCGTCGAATGCCCCTCCGCAGATGAAAAGGATATTCTTGGTGTTGACCGGGATCATTTTCTGCTCGGGATGTTTCCGTCCGCCCTGTGGGGGTACATTCACGATCGATCCTTCAAGCAATTTCAAAAGGCCCTGCTGAACCCCTTCGCCCGAAACATCGCGGGTAATCGAAGGATTATCGCCTTTTCGGGCAATCTTGTCGATCTCATCGATGAAAACAATTCCCTTTTCAGCCGCCTCGACATTATAATCGGCAGCCTGGAGCAGACGGGTCAGCAGGCTTTCGATATCTTCGCCCACATAACCGGCTTCAGTCAATACCGTTGCATCAACAATGGTAAAAGGGACATGCAGCATCTTGGCAATGGTCCGGGCCAGCAACGTTTTACCGGTTCCGGTAGGGCCAATCAGAATGATGTTCGATTTTTCTATTTCGGTTTCATCTTCCGTTACCTTTTGTGCCAACCTTTTGTAATGGTTATAAACCGCAACGGAAAGTATTTTCTTGGCATGGTCCTGCCCAATCACATATTGATCCAAAAACTCCTTGATTTGCTTTGGTTTCATCAGCTCGACAGAGCCCAGATCAAATGTGCCTTTACTCCTGAATTCCTCTTCAATAATTGCGTGAGCCTGTTCGATACAGCGGTCGCAAATATGTCCATCCATCCCGGCAATCAGGAGATCTACTTCGTCTTTATTTCTTCCGCAAAATGAGCACTTATCCATCCAATATCCTATTCGTCTTTAATTTATTTTTTTTCTCTCACCAGCACGTTGTCGATGAGGCCGTATTCAACAGCTTCTTTGGCCGTCATCCAATAATCACGGTCCGAATCCTTTTCAACCTGTTCGATCTCCTTCCCCGAGTGGTTCGCAATAATTTCGTACAGTTCCCGGCGAAGTTTCAAAATCTCACGGGCTGTTATCTCAATATCCGACGCTTGTCCCTGGGCACCACCCGAAGGTTGATGGATCATGATTCTGGAGTGGGTCAACGCCGAGCGTTTTCCTTTCGCCCCGGCAGTAAGCAACACGGCAGCCATCGAAGCAGCCATACCGGTACAAATGGTTGCCACCGGCGAGGAAATAAACTGCATGGTATCGTAAATTCCCAACCCGGAATAAACAACTCCTCCCGGAGAATTGAAATAAATCTGGATGTCTTTGCCCGGATCGGTTGAGTCGAGGAAAAGCAACTGGGCCTGAATGATATTGGCCACATAATCATCGATTGGTACCCCAAGGAAAATGATGCGATCCATCATCAACCGTGAAAATACATCCATGGTGGCAATGTTCAACTGACGTTCCTCGATAATCGTCGGTGAAATATAACTCCCGTAAGTTGAATTGACGTACTTATCGATCGACAAGCTGCTGATCCCCATTTTTCCACGGGCATATTTTTGAAATTCATTTCTATTGTCCATACAAACTGAAAATTGAAGTTTAAACGTACTAATAACTTGTTTTCAATTGAAATTGATATACAAAAGTAGCAATTAAAATAATGATAAAAAAAGCCGGGATCAAGTGAACCCGGCTCTCCTGAAATTATTTTATTTTACTTCTTCTCGAAAAACTTTTCGAATTCATCTTTGGTCACCTCTTTTTCCTCAATGGTAACTTTCGACTTGATCACATCGATGATTCTATTCTCCATCGCTTTGTTATACAGACGGCTTCGGTCTTCGCGTTTTTCCATCATCTGTTTTGCAAAGCTTTCGAGGTGTTCAACCGGAACCTCAAACATCCCGTATTGACGGAATTGGGAAATAGCAATCTCTTTGGCCAAATCCATCACTTCTTCTTCGCCTACGGTAAGTTCGTTATCTTTAATGATGTTTTCCTTAATTACCTGCCATTTCAGATCTTCGAGGAAATTATCGAAGTCGGCATCAATCTGTTCCTGGGTTAATTCTTTATTGGCAGCAATCAGCCACCGTTTCAGGAAAGCTTCCGGGAAACTCATTTTAATTTTGTTCACCAGCGAATCCTGTGCATCGAGGGCAAATTTGTAGTCGCTTGAAGAGACATAAATACCGCCAATCTCTTCGGCTACATGCTGACGGAATGCGGCTTCGTCTTTAATTTCGGTTTCGTCACCATATAACTTCTGATACAATTCTTCGTTGACCGGAGCGGGTACAAACTGGTTGATCTCTTTGATGGTAATTTTGAAGTTTCCTTGTACGTCTTCTGCCACTTTCTTTTCAATATTCAAAAGATAAGCCACTTCGGTATCGTTTGGATATGCTTTTTTGATATCGAAAACCACTTCGTCTCCTACTTTTTTCCCGATAAAGCTGTTCTTAATTTCTTCGTCCTTGATAACTGCAACAGAAATCAGTGCCATTTCGGAGCCAAAACCATCGGCTTTCACATTTCCTTCTTCATCGAGCTGAGCGATATCTCCGCGAACAGAGGTTTCGGCATCCACCGCATCTGCCGGTTGGTGTGAACCAAAGCGGGCAGTATACGAGCTAATTTGCGAATCGATCAATTCGTCGGAAACTTTTATTTTATAATAAGGAAGTTTACTTCTCTTGTCGAGCGATACTTTTACTTCGGGAGCAAAACCAACTTCGAATACGAACTCAAAATCGGTATCTTTGTCCCAATCGATCGATTTTTGCAATTCTTCGTTGGGAAGCGGTTCGCCAAGAATATCGAGTTTTTCGTCAACCAGATATTTTGAAAGGCTATCGGAAAGTAGTTTGTTTACTTCGTCCACCAAGGCTGCTTTTCCATACATCTTTTTCACCAACCCCTGAGGTACTTTCCCCGGGCGGAATCCTGGCATATTAACCTTTTTGCGGTAATCGGTCAGTACTTGTTCTACGGTTGCTTCGTAATCGGCTTTTTCGATCGAAACACGGATAATGCCATTCAATTCATCGATGTTTTCCCTGGTAATATTCATCTCACTGAAAAGTTAATTTTATACTAATTTTAAATTGAAATCATCTTTCTGACAAAACCTAAAACCGTTTGGACACTAAAAAGTTTCCAAACGGTCTGGTTTTTTGTACGGGCGAAGGGACTCGAACCCCCACGCCTTAAGGCACTAGATCCTAAGTCTAGCACGTCTACCAATTCCGCCACGCCCGCATTTTGCGGCGCAAATATATATCTTTTTTTTAACTTCTCAATCGGGGTAATTTGGTTGCCAATCAATCAGAAGTATGAACAAATTTCTCCCTTTTCTTCCGAAGCTCAAAATTCTGTCCCAAATATACTTTCCGAACCATCTCATCGGCAGCCAGTTCCTCTGCTGAGCCCGCTTTCAGGATGGAGCCTTCAAAAAGCAAATACGAACGATCAGTAATAGCCAGTGTCTCGTGAACGTTATGATCGGTAATAAGGATTCCGATGTTTTTATCTTTCAGGTGATAAACGATGCTTTGAATATCTTCGACGGCAATGGGATCAACCCCGGCAAATGGTTCGTCGAGAAGGATAAACTTGGGATTGATGGCCAGAGCACGGGCAATTTCCGTTCGCCGGCGTTCCCCGCCGGAAAGCTGGATTCCTTTGCTTTTCCTGATTTTTTGCAAACCAAATTCCGACAGGAGCATCTCAAGTTTCTCTTTTTGTTCCTGACGGGAAAAATTGGTCATTTCGAGTACCGAACGAATGTTATCCTCCACACTCATTTGGCGAAACACCGAAGCTTCCTGAGCCAGGTAGCCAATCCCTTTCTGAGCCCGTTTGTACACCGGAAGCTTGGTGATATCTTCCTGATCGAGAAAAATCTTCCCGCTGTTGGGGCGTATTAATCCCACAATCATATAAAACGAGGTCGTCTTTCCGGCTCCGTTAGGGCCCAGCAAGCCAACAATTTCACCCTGATTTACCTCAACCGAAACTTGTTTGACAACAACCCGGCTCCGGTATCTTTTTTCAATATTTTCGGTACTCAGTTTCATAATCCCTATCTGTTAACAGATTATTATTCACTTTATTTAACCTTTAAATGAATCGGCATCTCACTGGCCTTCCATTTTCAACCGACGTTTCCTTTCAGCAGAACGTGAAATAAAAACACTTATTTCATATAATATAATTAACGGAATGCAAACCAAAACCTGACTAAACACATCAGGTGGGGTAATAATTCCGGCAATGGTTAACAACACCACATAGGCATGTTTCCGGTATTTCTTCATAAACGCAGGCGATAACAGCCCGATCTTACTCAAAAAAAGCACAATCACAGGGAGCTCAAAAATAACCCCTGAAGCAAAAACCACCGAGGTAACCGTACTGATATACGAACTCAGCTTGATGGTATTGACAACCTGATCGCTTACAATATAAGTATTTAAAAAATGGATCGAAAGCGGGGCAATCAGGTAATATCCAAAAAGCACGCCCAAAATAAAAAGCGACGAAATCGTAAAAACAGCCCCGGAAGCATATTTCCGTTCATTGCGGTGCAATGCAGGTTCCACAAACCGCCATAATTCCCAGATAATGTAAGGACTGGCCATAATCAACCCAATGACAACCGAAATTTTTATGTGAGAATTAAACTGACCAGCCATATCAATATTCACAATATTGAGCGGGGTCGTATTGATTTCGAGAGGCGAAGGGTCCATATTAAAACGGGCATGGAGCCACACACCCATCTGATGGAAAAAACGGTTGGTCAGAAAATCAGGGTTTCTTGGTTTGAGAATGATTTCGTTAAAAATGAAATTCCTGCACAAAAAGGCAATAACCATAAAAACCAAAGCCCCCAATGACGCCCTGATAATATGCCACCTCAATACCTCCAGATGGCCCAGAAACGACATTTCTTCCTGCTTATCTTCTTTCTTAACTGCCATTTTCTTTTTGTAACCCGACAAATATACACACTTATTCAAAATCTGTTCAACGGAATTACCCACACAACTATTTAAAGTCCTTCGGCATATACACTAAGCAGCGTAGAGAATATGAATTGCTCAAGAAATCTGGATTTAAACCGTTTATTAAAAAATGCAAACAGAGTTAATTTATTATTCAAATCAATTTTTTGAAGAAATATTAATTACTATCTTAGTGATCCTTTACCATTTTTTGAAGGTAGATGATCTAAATTTTTAATGAATGATAGATTCACATTTTTTATCGGAACAATTACTAAAATATTTTGGTTTCGACCGTTTTAAGGGTGATCAGGAGAAGGTTATTCAAAGTCTATTAGAGGGGAACGACACATTTGTTTTAATGCCCACTGGAGGAGGGAAATCCTTGTGCTATCAGTTACCAGCCCTTATTTTGGAAGGTACAGCTATTGTCATATCTCCACTCATCGCGTTGATGAAAAACCAGGTCGATTCAATCCGCAGCTTTGGAACAGACGATGGGATTGCCCATTTTTTGAATTCCTCGTTATCCAAAAATGCCATACAGGAAGTAAAAGATGATGTGTTAAGCGGGAAGACAAAATTGCTTTATGTTGCTCCCGAATCGCTCACCAAAGAAGATAACATTGATTTCTTAAAGCAGGTAAAGATTTCCTTCTATGCGGTTGATGAAGCCCACTGCATTTCGGAGTGGGGCCACGATTTCAGGCCTGAATATCGGCGTATCCGACCCATCATCCAGGAAATTGGCCCAGCCCCAGTCATGGCTCTTACCGCTACCGCTACCGCAAAGGTACAACACGACATCCAGAAAAACCTTGGGATGCTGGATGCCCAGGTATTCCGTTCATCATTCAACCGTCCCAATCTTTATTATGAAATAAGGCCGAAGCATAAAACCACCGCCGATATTATCCGGTTCATTTCAAACAACCGGGGAAAATCGGGGATTATTTATTGCCTGAGCCGAAAAAAAGTAGAACAACTGGCCGAAAATTTACAGGTCAATGGCATTAAAGCGTTGCCTTATCATGCCGGTATGGATGCCGCAACCCGTTCAAAACATCAAGACATGTTCCTGATGGAAGAAATTGAAGTGATTGTAGCAACCATTGCCTTTGGAATGGGTATCGATAAGCCCGACGTGCGCTACGTGATCCATTACGATATTCCCAAAAGCCTCGAAGGTTATTATCAGGAAACCGGACGGGCTGGACGTGACGGAGGAGAAGGTGTCTGTATTACCTATTATAGTTATAAGGACATCCAAAAACTCGAAAAATTCATGCAGGGGAAACCCGTTGCCGAACAGGAAATCGGGAGGCAACTGTTGCTCGACACCGTTTCGTATGCCGAATCGTCGGTTTGCAGGCGCAAAATCTTACTGCACTACTTTGGCGAAATTTACGAGCCCGAAAATTGCGGAGCCTGCGATAACTGCCTGCACCCAAGAGAAAAACTTGAAGCGGGGGAAGAACTGGCCCTTGCTCTGGATGCAATTCTGGCCGTGAACCAAAAATACAAAATGGAACACATTGCCAACATATTGGTTGGAACGGCCAATGCCGCTGTAAAATCTTTCCGGCACGATGAACTCGATATTTTTGGTCTGGGCAAAGACCACGACAACCGATTCTGGCACTCTATTTACCGTCAGGCCATGATCTCGGGTTACATATTGAAAGAAATTGAAAATTACGGGTTGCTGAAATTGACCCCAAAAGGACAGGAATTTCTCGACAACCCCGGTTCATTCATTATGGTGCTTAACCACGATTACGAAGCCGCAGCCGAAGAAGCATCGGCACCGGCAGGTGGAGGAACCGGCGATGCCGAACTTTTTGCCATGCTGAAAGATTTACGGAAAAAAGTTGCCAAACGACTGGATTTGCCACCGTTCGTCATCTTTCAGGACCCATCGCTGGCCGACATGTCAATCCAATACCCAATCACCATTCAGGAATTGCAGAATATACAGGGCGTTGGCCAGGGAAAAGCCACCCGTTACGGGAAAGATTTTGTCGAACTCATCAGCAAATATGTCGAGGAAAACGAAATTGAACGGCCCCAGGACATGGTGGTAAAATCGGTGGCACAAAAATCGAAAAGCAAAGTAACCATTATTCAGAATATCGACCGGAAAGTTTCACTCGACATTATTGCCGAATCATTGGGGCTGGGAATGGATGACCTCCTGTCTGAAATTGAAGCCATTGTCAACTCCGGAACCCGAATCAACATCGACTATTACATCGATGAAGTGATGGATGAAGATTACCGGAACGACATTTATGATTACTTCCGGGAAGAATCGAAAGACGGTTCGGTGGAAGAAGCGGTGAAGGAATTAGGCGAAGACAATTACAGCCTTGAAGACATCCGGATGGTTCGCATCAAATTTCTTTCTGAATTAGGAAATTAACTTCAAAAAAATAACGAACGAAGGGAGGCGAAAAGGTCTCCCTTCTTTTGTAAATAAACATCCTTCGTAACACTTCCCGTATCGGAATGAACGGTTACCCGGTATAAGCCGCTCGACGGAGCCCGAAAATAACAGAGACCTCCTTTTCTGCGGGTACGAATTGAATTCCCCATAGGTGCATACACCGAAACAGAACCATTTCGGGGCACCTGAATGGAATAAAATTTATTTTCCACCGAAACATTTACCGTTGGGAATACGATATCACTTCCTTTCCCGGAAACAACCCCGGTTTTTTCAAGCAAAAAAGCCAATCCCCCCTTCGTTACGCTGGCAGCAAAACCAAAATCTACATTCTCCGGATTTTCAAAATTGTCGAAACAAGTATGGTAAAAGGGATCGATATCATAATTCGACTCCAGGTTTTCAATGGCAGGGATTTTCCGTGCCGCAAAAGTAAAATGATCGGAATAAGCCATCTTCCCAAAATTCGCTACCGCAATCTCCGGAACATAACGATTAATGGCTGATATATATTCATCGACAAACCCGGAATGGCGAACATCTCCGGTGCAGGCCCAAAGCACCAGTTTTCCCTGCAAGGTATCGTTTGGATGGCCAAACATATCAAAATTAAGATTGGCTGCGATCTGATTCAGATGGAGCTTCTCCCCGGACACATAATCCAAGGCCTTTTGATTCTTCTTTCTTACAACATGGTTCGAAAACCAATAATTTGAACCACTACCAAAGCCATCGGTAAACCGTTCTTCATAATCCCACACCGCAAACAAAACCGAATATTCGGTTTCGATACCCGCCAAAACACGTGCAATTTCAAGAACAGCAGCCAATCCGGTTCCGTTATCATTGGCCCCGGGGGCGCAAAGAGGCACAAACACATTTTCCTCGTTGCTGTTGTTCGTATCGTAATGGGCACTAATGACGATCGTCGACAAAGATCTTCCCTTTTTGAAAGCAATAATATTGGCCAACCTGCTGGAATTATCGACACAAAACTCATCGAGGAACACATTGCCTTGACCCAGATACTCCTGAAACTTACGGAAAACATAATCACGACAAGCATCATGATCGGACGATTGACGGTCGGTCTCCATTACTTTCCGGGAGCAGTGATTACCGGTTCGCAACGAATCGAAATAGCTGCGGTAACTCCCCGCAGTGATTCCCTTAATTAAACTATCGATTACAGGATTCACCGGCTGGGAAGAACCAAACAACGAAACCAGTAACAAAAAAGATAGAATCCAAACAGACCGAAAATTCTTCATGGCAATCCTTTTAGCAAGAATGTAAAAATAGTGCTTATTTTGGCTTGGACATACTCCGATTTTTAACTTCCTCGCTGAAACAGGTGCGATTGTCCTGCCATTTTTGCTAATTTTACACCCAAATTAAATCAAAGCAACATGAATGCAGCTCAATTATTCGAAGAGATCAAAAAGAAAAGAAGTTTCCTTTGCATTGGATTAGACACTGATATTCAGAAAATACCAAGGCATCTGCTCGATACAACCGATCCTGTTTTTACGTTCAACAAAGAGATCATCGATTATACCCACGACTTGGCTGTGGCGTATAAACCCAATCTGGCCTTTTACGAATCACTGGGCGCCGAAGGATGGGTAAGCCTCGACAAAACAGTAAAGTATATTCGTGAAAAATATCCCGAAATCTTTATCATCGCCGATGCCAAACGAGGCGATATTGGCAACACTTCCAATCTGTATGCCCGGGCATTCTTCGATCATTTCGATTTTGATGCGGTAACGGTTGCTCCCTACATGGGCGAAGATTCGGTTAAACCGTTCATGACTTATCTCGACAAATGGGTCATTATTCTGGCTTTAACATCCAATAAAGGTGCTTTCGATTTTCAATTTTTGAAAGATGAAAAATCGGGCGATTTGCTTTTCGAATCTGTTCTGAAAACCTCACAAAACTGGGGCACAACCGACAACATCATGTATGTAGTGGGTGCCACAAAAGCCGAAAAACTGGAAGAGATCCGGAAAATTGTACCCAACCATTTTCTTCTGGTACCCGGAGTAGGTGCTCAGGGAGGAAGCCTGCAGGAAGTTGCCAGCTTTGGGATGAACGAACAATGCGGGTTGCTGGTCAATTCATCGAGAGCCATCATATATGCTTCCGACGGGGAAGATTTTGCTGAAAAAGCCCGTGCCGAAGCCGAAAATGTACAAGTAGAGATGGAAGAGCTCCTGCTCGAAGCGGAGTTACTTTAATCTTTTGAACGATGCGGTGTTTCACGGCATCTTATTTAGTGACTAAACCTAAAGAATCAGGATGATTGAATCTTTCAAAGGTTATCTGTCTAGGCTCATTCCGTTGGAAGAAGCGGAGTTTTCTTTGATTTCAGGAATCGCCATTCACCGGGAATTAAAGAAAAAAGAACTGTTTGTCCAAAACGGAGAAATTTGCAACAAAGTGCTGTTTTTCGACAAGGGCTATTTCCGCTTTTTTCATTTCGATTACAACGGGAACGAAATCACCAGCGATTTCATTTTTGCCCCCGGCTTTGTAACCTCTTATACCAGCTTCCTTACCGGAAAACCCTCTTTTGTAAATGTCCAGTCAATGGATGACACGAAAGTGCTGGAATTCAGAAAAGCCGACCTCTATTCCTTTTACGACCGGGACAAAAACGTTGAACGGTTGGGGCGGCTGATCGCTGAATCGGTTGCAAAAAATTCCGAAGAACATCTTTTCCTTCTTTTGAACCAACCCGCCGAAATCCGTTACAAAAACCTGATCGATAACTATCCGGAATTCATCAAGACTATTCCGTTGCAATACATTGCTTCCTACCTCGGAATTACCCAGGAAACCCTCAGCCGGATGAGAAAAACGGTGAAATAATTTTTTTGACATTTGTCAAAAATAAGCCGTACTCATTCTCATAGCTTTGTCCATCAAAAAATAGCTATGAAGATGATACCCATTTTATTTCTGTTATTTGCAGGATCCATTACCTGCACATCATGCGAAAAAGAAGAATTCCCGATCACAAGTGGCAACCTTCAGATTGAAGTCGTTGCCGGGGAGAACTGGTTGCACGATTACCCTTTGTTTCTTGGTTTGTCGAAAGAAAACCCTCCACAGTTTGCGATATGGATCGAAGACACGTTGGAAAATTACGTAACAACGGTGTATGTGACGAAAAAAATTGCCACCGAAGGCTGGGTTTCAAATAAAGGGAACCGCCGCAAAGAAGCGTTACCTTACTGGTGCCACCAGCGGGGTGTAGTCTACCGTGATGGACTGATGCTCCCCACAAAAGAGAATCCCATGCCCGATGCAGTAACAGGGGCTACCCCCAAAAGCAGCAGAACCTTCGCGACCCAAACAGATCGTTTGAAGGCTCCTTTTGTAATAAAGGCAGAATTCAATCACTCGGTCGATTTCAACAAATCTTTTCCAAAAAATGCAAAAAAAGGTGACGGGAATTATTCCGGCGGATCGGAAGGCAGTGGGCAACCAGCTATTATTTATGCCGGCACCATCTACCCGAACCAAACGACGATTGAACTCAAACTTATCGGACGCAGTAGCGCCGATGGTTCAGATGGGAACATCTACACCGATCTCGAAAAACTAACGACAGCCAGAAATATTGTCCAATCGATCACCTGCCAGATTGTCGAAAAAAGCAGCTTAGCTCATTGAAATTGAAGAAATCATCATTGGAATATCCTAAAAACAAAAAAATTCTAAATTTGGTATATTTCCCTACATTTCTTAACTTTAATTCCGTTAATCCCAATACATTAAGAAATGTCGGAAGAGTTTTTACAATTTATCTGGAAAAACAGCCTCTTCCCGAGAATGGGTCTGTTTACCACCCGTGGAGAACCGGTTGAGATCATCAACCCGGGAAAGCTGAATACCGATGCTGGCCCTGATTTTTTCAATGCCTCCATCCGGATCGGGGATACCCTGTGGGCCGGGAATGTGGAAATACACCTGCGTTCCTCCGACTGGCTGCTCCATGGCCACCAGAACGACCTGTCGTATAATAATGTCATTCTGCATGTAGTCCTCGAGAACGACAAAGAGGTTTTCCTGTTCAACGGATCTCCAATCCAAACCCTGATTCTTCCCGTCAAACCAGAAATCCGGAAAAATTATCAGGAACTGATGAACGAAAAAGATTGGCCTGCCTGCCACCGAAACGTTGGGCAAGTCGACGAAATCTTCCGTTTCATTGCGTTCGACTCCCTGCTCATTGAACGAATAGAACAAAAGACCGAAGGAATTGTACGTTTGCTTGCGGAGAACAAAAACGACTGGAGCGAGACATTTCATCAATTTCTGGCCCGGAACTTCGGGTTTAAAACCAACGCTCTACCCTTTGAAATGCTGGCCCGGATGACACCTTTGTCGGTGCTAGCGAAACACAAAAACAACCTTTTCCAGCTCGAAGCCATCCTTTTTGGCCAATCGGGATTGCTGAACGAACAACTATTGGGCGACGATTATTTCCTAAAACTCAGGGATGAATACAGCTTCCTTGCAAAAAAACATGGATTAAAGGGAATTGACAGCTATTTATGGAAATTCATGCGGCTCCGTCCGGCCAACTTCCCAACGATCCGGATCGCCCAGTTTGCGGCTTTGATTCATCGGTCAGAATCATTGCTCTCGAAACTGACCGAAGAAAAAGAGGTGAAAACAATTCTTGATTTCTTCGATGTAAAAGCTTCTGAATATTGGGATACACACTACCGATTCAACCAAACAGCAACAAAGATGGTAAAATGGATGGGAAAAGCATCACGCAACACGATTATTATCAACACCGTTGTGCCGTTTTTATTCGTGTATGGGGAACGGAACAACAAAAAAGAGCTGAAACAGCGAGCGCTCGACCTGCTGGAATCACTCCCTCCTGAATCAAACAACATTATTAAACGATGGAATGAGTTGGGAATTGTCACACGAAATTCATCCGACACCCAAGCGTTGATTCAACTAAAAAATGAATATTGCGATCGAAAAAAATGCTTACATTGCCTGCTCGCAACCAAAATAATCGATCGATAAAAAATGAGTTCCGAAGATTATCTGATACGCTATTTCAGGCAGTTGGGAAGTGTGATAGCAGCCCTGTTCGACTACCGCAAAAGAAAAATGTATAGTGAAGCAATCGAAGAGATTGACATGACCCTGGATACCTGGTTCAAAATCAACCCCAATAACCTTGCTGACTTTGAAAGCAAAACGCTGAATGAACTCTTGGAAAACCCATCGCCCGGAATGGAAACGGAAAAATCGCTTGCCGAATTATTCTATCAGAAAGCTGAAACTTTGCGGCAGATGGGAAATCAGGAAGAAGCAACAAGGTTCGCCCGAATTTCTTTAACCATCTACAAAAAAATTGACACCACAAGTGGCGATTATTCCATTGAAAACCAACAACGCATTGCCGAACTCGATCAAATGGCCGGTCACATTGACGAAAATTGAAAATATTAAATATCAAGTCATTTATGTGTTGCAATTGAGAAATTTGTTTACTTTTGCGAAAATTTGGCGAGAAGTCAAACTTTAATGTTGCGCTGTAATTATCGAACGCGAATATTACAGGGCAATAATCGAATAGTTTAACTTTTAATAATGAACATTTTATGTATTTATCATCAGAAACAAAAAAAGAAATTTTTGCAAAACATGGCAAAAATGTAGCCGATACTGGCAGCGCAGAAGCTCAGATCGCACTCTTTTCAGTAAGAATCAGTCACCTTACCGATCACCTGAAAAAAAACCACAACGATTTCAACACCCAGCGTGCGTTGATCGGTTTGGTTGGGAAACGCCGCCGGTTACTCGATTACCTGAAAGATCGTGACATCGAAAGATACCGCGCAATTATTAAGGAATTGAACTTACGTAAATAATCTTGAAAAGGCAATTTTTATAAAATTGCCTTTTTCAACATTTTACCCGCCCAATTTTTAGAATTTCAGAGACAAAATTGAAGATATAATATGATGAATGTAATTGAAAAAATTATCGACCTGGGCGATGGTAGAACCATTAGCATCGAAACAGGGAAATTGGCCAAACAAGCCGATGGTTCTGTTGTGGTAAAGATGGGAGGAACCATGTTACTAGCAACCGTTGTTGCTGCTCAAGAAGCCGGCGAAAATGTTGACTTCATGCCCCTTTCTGTCGATTACAGAGAAAAATTTTCTGCCGCAGGCCGCTTCCCCGGTGGGTTTTTAAAACGTGAAGGTCGTCCTTCTGATGAAGAAATATTGATTGCCCGCTTGGTCGACAGGGCACTTCGCCCACTTTTCCCTAGTGATTTTCATGCCGAAACCGTTGTGATGATCACCTTGATTTCTTCCGACATCGAAACCACTGCCGACTCGCTGGCCGGTTTAGCCGCTTCGGCTGCCATTGCCGTTTCCGATATTCCATTTGAATGTCCGATTTCAGAAGTAAGAGTAGCCCGCGTCGATGGCCAGCTGATGATCAACCCTCCCTACTCCCTTCTGGCTAAAGCAGACCTGGAGATCATGGTTGGCGCTTCGTACGACAACATCATGATGGTAGAAGGCGAAATGAACGAAGTTTCCGAAGCCGAAATGCTCGAAGCAATCAAATTTGCCCATCAGGAAATCAAAAAACACTGCAAAATCCAGGAAGAATTAACCGCTGCGGTAGGCAAAACCAAACGCATCTATTGCCACGAAATAAACGATGAAGCGATCCGCGAAAAAGTGAAGGCCGATTTGTACCAGAAATGCTACGATCATGCCAACAAACAGCAGGCCGACAAAAGCTTGCGCGCAACCGGATTTGAAGCAATTCTCAACGAATACCTTGAAGCGTATAAAGCAGAAAATGCCGAAAATGCCGAGATCGATGTGGAAACCAACATCAAGCTCATCAAGAAGTATTACCACGACGTGGAAAAAGAGGCCATGCGTCGCATGATCCTCGACGAAGGCCACCGTTTGGATGGAAGGAAAACAACCGAAATCCGTCCTATTTGGGGCGAAGTCGGCTATCTGCCCGGATCTCACGGTTCTGCAATTTTCACCCGTGGCGAAACACAGTCGTTAACTTCATGTACCCTTGGTACCAAAATGGACGAGAAAATCATTGATGGTGTAACCCTACAAGGAACCGAAAAATTCCTGCTCCATTACAATTTCCCATCATTCAGCACCGGCGAGGCAAAAGTACCCAGAGGCTTAAGCCGCAGGGAAATTGGCCATGGCAATCTCGCACACCGTGCATTGAAAAGAATGTTTCCCGACGATTTTCCATACATCACCCGTTTAGTATCCGACATTCTCGAATCGAACGGTTCATCTTCCATGGCAACGGTTTGTGCCGGAACAATGGCCCTGATGGACACCGGTGTGAAAATCAAAAAACCGGTTTCTGGTATTGCAATGGGCTTGATTACCGATGAAAATGGAAAATACGCAATACTTTCCGATATTCTTGGCGACGAAGACCACCTCGGAGACATGGACTTCAAAGTAACCGGTACCCGCGATGGAATTACCGCTACCCAGATGGACATCAAAGTAGATGGGCTTTCGTACGAAGTAATGGCACAAGCGCTTGAACAAGCCCGTCAGGGAAGAATGCACATTCTGGGAAAAATTCTTGAAGTCATTCCGGAACCCCGTGCCGACTACAAAGAGAATGTTCCACGCCTTGAAACCATCATCATTCCGAAAGAATTCATTGGGGCAGTGATTGGACCCGGTGGAAAAATCATCCAGAAAATTCAGGAAGAAACCGGAACCGTTATTGCCATTGAAGAAGTTGGCGATACCGGTGTTGTACAAATCTCTTCCCTCAACAAAGAAGGTATTGAAGCTGCACTGCAAAAAGTACGCAATATTGTTGCCATACCCGAAGTGGGAAAAGTTTACAACGGGACGGTTAAATCAATTGTGGCTTTTGGAGCCTTTATTGAAATCCTGCCCGGAAAAGATGGACTGCTCCATGTTTCAGAAATCGACTGGCAGCGCCACGAAAAAGTGGAAGAAGTTCTCAAAGAAGGCGATAAAGTGGATGTTCAGCTCATTGGTGTTGAAGAAAAAACCGGAAAGCTCAAACTTTCACGCAGGGTTCTTTTGCCAAAACCGGAAGGTTATGTTGAACCTCCCAAACGGGAAGGCGGCGATCGCCCTCATCACGACGGAGGAAACAGAAACCGGAACGATCGGAATGACCGGGGTAACCGCAACGACCGGAACGACCGGGGCGGAGACCGTCGTCCTCCTCGCAGATACGAATAAAACCAATTCAAATGATAATATAAGGTGGCTCAAAAGGCCACCTTTTTCATTTTAAACAGAACAATAAGTGCCCAATTGCCACCTCCTTTAGTTTTTCATCAAAACAGAAAAAAACGACGGATAAAGAAGATTTAGATTTAAACCACACGGATCGTAAAATCTCTCTCAAATGTTGTATTTTTACCTATCAAAAATAAAAATCTCGTTTATGAGGAACTATTTTCTCTTGCTTATCATCATGTTTTCATTCAGTTGTACCAAACAGGTTATGAATTATCCTGAGACAAAAAAAATATCGGTAGTCGACACCTTCTATCGTACAGCCGTTGAAGATCCCTATCGCTGGCTCGAAGACGACCATTCCGCAGAAACAGCCGAATGGGTCAAAAATCAAAACGAAGTAACTTTCAACTACCTTGAAAAACTTCCCTATCGCGATCAAATCAAAAAAAGGTTAACCGAGCTCTGGGATTACCCCAAAACCAAAGCTCCTTTCGAAGTTTCGGGACACTGGTTTGTCTTTAAAAACAACGGACTTCAGAATCAGGACGTACTCTACCTGATTGATGATTTCAAAAAAGAGCCCCGTTTATTGCTCGATCCAAATTTGCTGAGCAACGATGGAACCGTTGCTTTTAACCAGATGGATGTGTCGCCCGACGGCAAATACCTGGTTTACCAAATTGCCCGGTCGGGTTCCGACTGGAACGAGATTTTCGTAAAAAATATTGAAACCGGCGAAATGATGCCTGATCACATTGAATGGGTGAAGTTTTCAGACCTTGCCTGTTACCAAAATGGTTTCTTTTACAGCGCTTACGACAAACCACAAAAAGGGACCGAACTTTCGGAACAAAACAGCGGCCAAAAAATCTTTTTTCATCTCATTGGAACTACACAGGACAAAGACCCGTTGATCTTTTCAAACCCCGGAATGCCCAAGCGGATGTATGCTGCCAGGATTGACGAACAACGCCAAAACCTTTTCATCTTTGAAACAGAATCGACCAACGGCAACGGGTTGTATTTGAAACAACTCAACAAACCGGGTTCAAAAATCAACAAACTGGCCGATGGCTTCGACTTCGAATATATACCCATCGAGACATACAACAATTCCATTCTCGTTTTGACCAACGACTCCGCTCCGAAATACCGGGTGATTGCAATCGATCCGGCGCACCCTGAAAAAAAGAACTGGAAAGAGATCATTCCCGAAAACAAAAACACGCTGCAGGAATGCCGGTTTTGTGGTGGAAATCTGGTCGCCAGCTACATGGAGGATGCGAAAAGCAAACTCGAAATTTTTTCACCCGAAGGAATTTCCAAAGGGGTCGTTGATCTTCCCGGAATTTGTTCGGTCGATGATTTCAATGGCACAACCAACGGAGATTTTGCCTTTTATTCGTGCAGTTCATTTAACTCGCCGGGTACAATTTTCCGATATGATTTTCCTGCCAAAAAATCGGAACTCTATTTTTCGCCCGAAGTTAAATTCAAGCCCAATGATTTTGTGATCAAACAGGAATTTTTTGAAAGCACCGACGGAGCCAAAGTCCCACTGTTCATTTTTTACAAAAAAGGGATTGAACTGAGCGGCAAAAATCCGGCAATGCTCTATGGCTACGGTGGTTTCAACATCAGTCTTACCCCATCGTTTTCAACCTCTTCCATTCTCTTTGTTGAAAATGGTGGAGTCTATGCGGTTGTAAACCTCCGGGGTGGAGGGGAATACGGTGAAGAATGGCATAAGGCCGGCACCAAGCTGAAAAAACAACAGGTTTTCGACGACTTTATTTCGGCTGCCGAACACCTGATCAAAGCCGGTTATACCAACTCCGGAAAGTTAGCGGTCAGGGGCGGATCAAACGGAGGTTTGCTCATTGGCGCAGTAACCAACCAACGACCCGACCTGTTCAAAGTGTCGTTACCTGCAGTTGGAGTAATGGATATGCTCCGTTACCAAAAATTCACTATAGGATATGCCTGGGCCGGCGATTACGGCACCGTTGACGACAGCGAGGAGATGTTCAACTACCTGAAAACGTACTCGCCATACCACAATGTGGGCAAAAAAGAGTATCCGGCAATTCTGGCCACAACGGCCGACCATGACGACCGGGTTGTTCCGGCACATACCTTCAAATACATTTCACGCATCCAGGAGCTGAACACAGGGAAACTCCCTACTCTTGTGCGCATTGACGTAAAAGCGGGACACGGAAGCGGGAAACCCACAGCCAAAGTCATCGATGAATACACCGATATCTATGCGTTTGTTTTCTATCACCTGGGCATGGATATAAAAAAATAAAAGCGCGATGAATTTTCTAGTCATTGAAGGAAATATTGGGGCTGGGAAAACCACTCTTGCTGAAATGATCAGCCGTGATTATAATGCACAGCTGGTAGTCGAAAAATTCGAAGGAAACCCTTTTCTTGAGAAATTTTATGCAAACCCGGCCGATTATGCTTTTACGCTGGAAATGTCGTTCATGGCCGAACGTTATTCCCAACTGATGAATGAATTGCAAAACCGCGACCTTTTCAAGGATTTTGCGGTTGCCGATTACTATTTCATGAAGTCGCTGATTTTTGCCAGCGTCACTTTATCTGACGATGAATTTACCCTTTACCGGAAATTTTTCAACATCATCTATTCCCGGCTACCCCGGCCCGACCTCTATGTCTTTCTTTATAAGGACACCCCTAACCTTCAGAAAAACATCAAGAAAAGAGGACGGGAATATGAACAATCCATTGAAGACAATTATCTCAACAAGGTACAACAGGCCTATTTTAACTATTTCAAACAACAGGCTGAATTCCCTGTCGTAATTGTCGACACCAATAACATCGATTTTGTTGAGAACAGCAGAGACTATCTGAAAATTTGCGAAACAATCTTCCAAAACAGCTATCATTCAGGAATAACAAGGGTTATATTATGATAAAATTTTTGAAAATTGCCTTTCAGGTATGAAAAACATTCTTATTTTTGTAATAATTAGTGAAATAAAGTTTAAAATAATAATAATGTGTCCATCATGAAGAAATTCAATTTTAAAATTCTCGTCTCTCTGGCACTTGTAGCACTGCTTCTTAGTGGTTGTGCCAGCATCAAAAAGATGAAAAAAAATGCAGACCAGATTAAGTGGGATGTAACTCCTGCTGTACTTGAAACACATGCCGGCCAAGTAAAAGTTGCAATTGAAGGGCAAATACCCGAAAAGTATTTTGTCAAAAAAGCTTCTTTAGTTGTTACTCCAGTTATTAAATACGAAGGCGGTGAAGTTGCATATCCCGAAGTAAAACTCCAGGGTGAAAAAGTGAAAGCCAACAATGCAGTAATTGCTTACAAAAAAGGCGGAAACTTCTCTTTTAAAGGTGCTGTACCTTACAATGCAGCCATGAGAATCTCTCAGTTGCAGATTAAATGTGTTGCTTCAAAAGGAGCTTCAGCCCTCGATTTTGAACCAATCAAAATTGCTGACGGGGTCATTTCCACTTCTGAAATGGTTAATAAAGTAGGCGATCCAATCATTGGAGTTCAACGCGAGAAAAACACTACGGGCAAATACAACCCGGCAATTGACCCATTCCAGAGAATCGTACCCGATGAATTCATGGCCGATCTTTACTACCTGATTAACAAATCAGATGTCCGTAAAGACGAAGTGAAATCAAAAGGGATGACCGATTTCGAAAGCTATGCAACCGATGCTCTTTCCAATGACCGCAAGAAAATGAAAAGCCTCGAAATTTCAGCTTATGCTTCACCCGATGGAAAAGAAGATTTCAATGCAAACCTTTCAGAAAAACGTGAAAAATCAGCTACTGAATTCTTCAATAAAGAATTGAAAAATAAAAAATTAGCTGCTGATATCAAAACCAAGTTCACAGCTGAAGACTGGGAAGGTTTCCAGAAATTGATGGAAACATCATCCATTCAGGACAAGGAATTGATTCTTCGCGTACTCTCTATGTACAACGATCCGGAAGTTCGCGAAAAAGAAATCCGCAACTTATCACAAGCTTTCACCGCTGTTGCTGAACAGATTTTGCCAAAACTTCGTAGAGCTAAATTCTCTGCAAACATCGATTTAATTGGAAAAACCGACGCTGAATTATTATCGTTCGCCGAAAACAGCCCTGAAAAATTAAATCAGGCCGAATTACTCGAAGCTGCCCGGTTAACCGATGACAACGCAAAGAAAGCTCAATTCTACAAATCGTTCATCAAACAATTCAGCGACGACTGGAGAGGTTACAACAACCTGGGTATGGTTCAGGTATGGACTGGCGATGTAGAAGCTGCCGGCCAAAACTTCGAAAAAGCGGACAAACTGAGCCAGGGCAACCCAATCATCCAAAACAACCTTGGAGTTGCTGCTTTGGCAAGTGGAAATGCCAACAAAGCAATGGATTATTTCAATGCTGCGAAAGGCGCTGGAAAAGAAGTTGACTGCAACATGGGTATTGTAAGCATTATACGTGCCGAATACGACAAAGCCGTTAAATACTTTGGCGAATCAACATCAGCGAATGCTGGTCTGGCTAAAATCTTAGCCGGCGACAACAATGGCGCTTTAAAAACATTGGAAGCCAACCAAGCTGGTTGCCCATTGTGCGAATATCTGAAAGCAGTTATTGGTGCCCGTACCGGAAAAGAAAACTTATTGCTCGAAAGCTTAGACAAAGCTTGCCAGAAAGATGCTAAATTCAAAGGTCTCGCAAAAACTGACTTAGAATTTGCAAAATATTTCGACAATCCAAAATTCAAAGCTATTGTTGAATAGTATTGAAAAAATATTGAAAAAGGGTGTTCTGTTCGGAACACCCTTTTTTATTTTTTATAAACCCATTTTTAGAATAATAAAGACTGGAAACAGCTGCTAATGCAATTTTCTCATCTTGTTTACAATGTCCCATAAAACAATGCCCGCACTGACCGAGACATTGAAGGAATGCTTAATCCCAAACTGAGGGATCTCAATGGCTCCGTCGCAACAATCGACCACTGCTTGCTGAACCCCCATGACTTCATTGCCAAACACCAGTGCAATTTTTTCATCCTTCGAGGGTTCAAAATCTGAAAGGGAAATACTGCCTTCAACCTGTTCAACAGCAAATACCGTAAATCCTTTCTGATGTAAATCGTTGATGGCATCAAGCGGGTTTTCAAAATAGGCCCACGCAACCGAATTTTCGGCATCAAGAGCGGTTTTATGGATTTCCTTATTAGGTGGAGTTGCCGTATAACCACACAAATAAATGGCTTCGACCAACAAGGCATCGGATGTGCGGAAAAACGATCCAATATTATTGCCACTCCGGATATTATCGAGGACAACAACAATCGGATTCTTTGGAATCTCCTTGTATTTTTCAACATCGATCCGGTTTAATTCGCTACTTGTTAACTTTCTCATGTTGTTACCAATCAACTTTTTTTCTTCTGACAGGCATGCTCATGCAACGGGCTCCTCCTCCACCTCTTGCCAGTTCGGCACCCGCAATGGTAATTACAGCTCTATTCTGAGGCAACGAGCAGGTCCCGCTGATCAGATCTTTTGCAGGAATGACCTCAAATCCGTTTTTGTTCAACTCTTCAATCGTATGGACATTCCGGTCGTATCCTAAAACAATTCCCGGTGAAACGGCAAAAAAATTGGCTCCGCTATGCCATTGTTCCCGTTCCTGATTCCAACTGTCCGATCCTCCACAGCAGATTGGCTTAAAAGCATAACCCAGTTTTTTCAACACCGAAAGAAGATCGGGCACCGTTTCGATCGATAAAACATTTCCTCCTGAAATGGTTATATGGATGGTGCGAAAACGGTTATGAGCCAAAATCACCGGTTCGTACACCATGCAATATGCTTTGTCGAGAATGGTAAAAACCATGTCGAGATGAATAAACGATTCGGGCGATTCGGGTAGCTCCTGGACAATGAGATGAAACAGTTCCCTTTTTTCACTTTTGATGGCCTCAATGATGTAATCGATTCCCTGGGTTGAAGTACGGATGCCGGTTCCTATAATCAGCACCTGATCGCTCAAAACCAGCACATCACCGCCTTCTATCCGTACCGGAGAAAGAGCCGTTTTGGGCAGGTTCCGGGCAGGATTGTATGTTTTGACACCAAATTCGGGATGAAACCGGAAAATGAAATCCATAATAACCGATTCCCTATGCCGGACAATACTGGCCATTTTCCCGATCAGAACTTTATCGAACAGGGTAATCGAGGCATCGCGGGTAAAAAAGAAGTTATGCAACGGAGCCAGGCTATACCTTTCGTTGCTGAGATATTTGGTAAGGTTGTCCCGTTTTATATCCACCCCTTCCATCAATTGACGGGAAGTCTCTTCGTCACTCAGGGAAAACATATAATCAAACAGCTCGGGAACCCCTTCCGACTCACAAATCACAGAAAGCAACTGCCGTTTTACATCGGGCTGTCGCAGTATTTCGGTAAGGAGGTTTTTCACATCGTATGTGGTACAGAAACGAGCCAGAACCCCTTCGAATTGTTTGTACTCTTCCCGGGCAACCGATAAATTCAGGATATCACTATAAAGAGCCCTTTCGGCATTTTCGGGAGTCATTTTTTCAACTTCCTGACCCGGAGTATGAATAATAACCCCTTCAAGAGTCCCGATTTCGGAGCAAACATTTACAAAACCCATATTCATTTTGTTATTTTGCCAAAATTAGGTAAATCTTTCGGAAGAGTTAAAAGATAAAAACTGAATGTTATCACGTTCCTATGGTATATGATTTGTTATAATTTTGTGTACTCACTTTGCAATTGCGGAATGAAACAGTTGTTGTTGCTATCATCTTTATTCTTACTGCTGAAGATGCCACTGTACGGCACCTCCAATGTACCATGCAACTCAGAAAAAGGAAACCCAATTCAGGCCGACACTACCGACACCATTATTTACCGCGAACTCCAGGAAATTAAAGTATTAC
Source organism: Prolixibacteraceae bacterium (assembly GCA_035353695.1). GTDB lineage: Bacteria > Bacteroidota > Bacteroidia > Bacteroidales > Prolixibacteraceae > CAYMTR01. The sequence continues at coordinate 19,829 of DAOQAB010000001.1, read as the reverse complement.
CACAAAATCAACGAAAGCTAAGCGAAAGGCAATATTCCCGTATGGAGAAGAAAATACGGAAGGTATATCCTTTTGCAAGGGAAGCGGTACACGAACTGGAACTTTACAACGAGAAATTTAAAACCATCGATGACCCCCGACAGAAGAAGCAATATGTGAAAAGAGTAGAGAAAGAGTTGTTTGCCCGGCACGAAGAAGATATGAAGCACCTGACGATCTCCGAAGGGCGTTATTTACTGCTACTGATCGACCGGGAAACCGGCAACACCTCGTTCGAATTGGTAAAAGAACTCAAAGGCTCTTTTTCGGCCGCTTTCTGGCAGGGAATTGCCAAAATCTTCAAAAATAACATGAAAGAAGAATATGACCCGGTCAATAAACATCGTGATATCGAACAAATTGTCTTGAAAATAGAAAAAGAAAACTCATGATCAGATCCTTTATAGCCATTAAAATTACCCCCGATGAAGAATTTATCGATGCCTTCCGTCTGTTGAAAGATCAACTTTCTGACGAAAAGATTAATTGGGTAGACACCAAAAATCTTCATTTGACCCTGAAATTCCTAGGAAATATTACAGAGCAAGAGTTGAACAACATTCAGAACGAATTAGCTAAAGTAAAATTGGTGAAACCATTCAAATTTCACGTTGGAGGCATTCAGCTGATCAAAGACCTAAAAAACCCCAGAGTAATTTATTCGGAGATTAAAGCCGAAAACAATCTTTTTCAGCTTGCCGAAGAGATTGACCTGCGGTTATCGAAGCTAGGTTTTGAGCGTGATAAAAAATTTCTTCCCCACTTAACACTTGGAAGAATCAAATTTCTGAAACGAAAAGATCTGCTGGGATCAATCTTAAACGATCTGAAGAATGTATACTTTCAACAAGCCGAATGCAATGAGTTTTATTTGTACAAAAGCACGCTCACCCCTTCGGGACCAATCTACAAAGTATTGAAAACCTACAAACTATAAAGATTTATTTCCTTTCCCCTGGAAACAATTCAGCAGGGTATATATCAGAATTTTGAAATCGAGGTAAAGCGAGATATTTTTCAGATAGATAATGTCATACGGAATTCGTTCAACCATCTGTTCAATATTCGAAGCATACCCATATTTCACCTGGCCCCAGGAGGTAATTCCGGGTCTGATCCGTTGCAACTGAATATAATGCGGAGCAATCTTTTTGATTTCATTAATGTAATACTGCCTTTCGGGACGGGGACCGACCAGCGACATATCACCTTTAATTACATTATAAAACTGGGGAATCTCATCAATATGGGTACGACGCATGAAGTGACCAAACTTGGTAATCCTGTGGTCATCGCTCGAAGAGAGTGAGGGACCATCGGGTTCGGCATTCGAAACCATGCTTCGGAATTTATAAATGGTAAATTCTTTCCCATAACGGCCAACCCGCTTCTGAGCATAGAAAATAGGGCCTGCTGACGAAGACTTAATCCCAATCACAACCAAAGGAAAAAACGGGATAAAAACGATCAGGGCAAAAACAGATCCAACCACATCAATTACTCTTTTCATGTTTTCTTGCCAAGCAGGCATAATTCCGTTCGAAATTTTCACGAGCGGACTTGAATAAATGGTGCTGGTTTTAACGGTACCAGCTAGGATGTCGAACATATCGGGAATTGCTTTTACCGTTACCTGCCGGTAATCAAGCGTTCCAAGAATTTCCTGGATTTTGCTGTGTTCCGAAGTTTCGATAGCAATAATGATCTCTTCCACTTTATTTTCGTCAATAATTTTAGGCAAATCGTCAATTCTGCCCAGCAACGGCAAATGCTTCTCCAACAAAACATCATTCCGGTTATTCACCTTCACAAAACCGACAAAAATGTTCCCCGACGTTTTATCATCGTGTAACATTTCGTTGTACAATTTCAGCGCCCGTTCGTTACCTCCGATAATCACCGTATGAAATCCTATTTCCCGTGCATGGACTTTACGAATCGTTCGCGTGGTAAGAACCATACGGGGTATCAGTGTAAGAACTACGTGAAGAACCAATAAAGTAAAGAAGAGCAGATAGTAATTTTTGTAATTCGTAATGGTGTCATCGAGCATCAGGGTGAAAAAGATAATGACAACACCAATAATGCCGGTTAAAAAGGTACGCCCCAAATCGATCAACCTCGAGCGGCGAAATATGTCGTTATAAAAACCGGTAATAAAATAGAATGAAAGCCAGAATGCAGGAATCACAAAAAGGGCAATCCAGAAATTTGTATCCAGTTTGATACCGGCATACGAATGGAACCCTTCGATGTAATACTTCCGGTACAGATAAAACAACGACCATGCCATTGCTGCTGCAACGGCATCAAAAAACATATATTTAGCAACTTGCTTGCGTTTATTCATTGCAGGTTTATCTTCAGTCGTTAGGTAATTTCACTATTGCAATAATACGAACGCACGACTGTTTTGAAATATTGTGCGCAAAACTACTTTTTTTGAAAAGAAATTTAGATGCTATTATTTAAAATATTCTCAATCTTGGATAAGATGCTGACTGACAACAGATAATGATCAAAAGAAAAAACGGGCTTTTTATTCAGGATAATACTCATCGCAAAGGTCTCCAGCGTTTTCAGAAGCAGATCCTCGTCAGTTAATTGTTCTGATTTAAAGCGTATTCCATGAATATTCTCCAAATAACTTTCGGTAAGGTTGAAAATAAAGTTTCCGTTCTGCGATTCAAGCAAAATACTATGTTCGTTGGTGTGATCAATCTTCAGGATGATATAACTAATCGAACTGTTCCACATTTTCAGCCTGATTTTAATGGATGGTTTCCCTGAAACAGAGGTTTCAATCGAATTCACATTGATTTTCTTGACCGGCATCGGTGAAAGTACCGAAAGAAAATTTAAGCCGGTAAAAATGGTTGGCAAAATATCCTTCTTCCCGGATATGGATTTATTGTACCGGAAAAGCAATTGACTGGATTGTACCGTAATGAATTCCTGTACCACCGGATGATTGATCTCTCTAAATTCAGGAAAGATCAAATTCCCCGATTCGTTGTAAAGATGGTTAAGCCGCTCTAAATCTTTGGGGCCAAGGGATGGCTGATTCACAAAATAGATATTGCATCTCAACCGGATCAGAACAGAAAACAATTGAAACAGATTCGATAACGGACTTACCAGAAAAATTGCATCAAACATCAAAAAATCGGCTGTCACACATTGAATATCAAACCCTTCATCAACAAAGAGTTTATCCATCGTGCTATAAAAACCAGATTTTGAGACAATCGTAGCATATTTCTCTACATCAGGTTCTTTCCCTATGATCAGTCCATGAATCATGTTTTACAAATTCGTAAAAAACGATGGTTATTTCTAAAATTATTGACACTTTTTTCAAAAAAGTACAATTTAGTTTTTTAGCCATGCTTTTCCGGCCCTTTGGGCTATATTTGGATTTAATTTTTTTTAAAAGATGATGATTAAAGATTCGCCTCAATATCAAACCCAACGAGATAAACTAGCCGCAGCAATCGAGAAGAAAATAACGGTTGATAGCCGGATCATCGCTGCAATCAAAAGAATTCCCCGTCACCTTTTTATGGAGAGCGGTTTTGTTCAGTTTGCCTATAAAGACCAGGCCTTTCCCATTGCAGCCGGACAAACCATTTCACAGCCATCGACTGTTGCTTACCAAACACAACTACTACAGGTTGAACCCAATGCAAAAATCATGGAAGTCGGAACCGGATCGGGTTACCAGGCTGCCGTTTTGCTCGAATTGGGTGCCCAGGTTTTCACCATCGAACGTCAACAGGAACTTTATGTGAAAACACAGCAACTCCTCTCTTCATTGGGCTATTTCCCTCGCTTCTTTTATGGCGACGGCTATAAAGGACTTCCAACTTACGGCCCCTTTGACGGGATCGTTGTTACAGCCGGCGCCCCATTTATCCCCGAAGAGCTGAAATCGCAGCTTAAAATAGGCGGACGCCTTGTCATCCCTGTTGGTTCCGGAAAATGCCAAACAATGACACTCATTATCCGACAGGACGAAAACACATTCGAACGACATGAACTGGGCGACTTTGCTTTTGTCCCCATGCTGAAAGGAACCAATTGATAATAAAAAAAACAAAAAATGGAAATTCAACTATTTGTCTTTAACCCCATTCAGGAAAACACGTACGTATTGTGGGATGAAACCGGTGAGTGTGTTATCGTAGATGCAGGTTGCTACAATCAACGGGAATTCGATAAACTCGACAATTTTATCCAGTCAAAAAATCTCCGTCCGGTTAAACTCATCAATACCCATTGCCATTTCGATCACATTTTTGGCATTGAAAGATGCAGGGAAAAATACAATTTGGAGTGGGGTGCCCACTTCTACGATTTCTTTTTAACTGAAGGCGCTGAATCTCAAGCTTCCATGTTTGGTTTTTCGATCCCTCCTGTTGCCTCTCCCGAGATAAAACTTGATGATAACCAAACGGTTTGTTTTGGGAAAAGCCTATTGAAAGTACTTCATGTACCAGGCCATTCACCCGGGAGTATCTGCTTTTATGAAGAAGAATCCCGGATACTTCTTACCGGAGATGTGTTATTCGATGGAAGTATTGGCCGTACCGACCTCCCGGGTGGAGACTATGAAACACTGATCTCCGGGATAAAAGCAAAATTATTGGTTTTACCTGCTGAAGTGGATGTATATCCCGGACACGGACCCGCCACTACCATAGGTGATGAAAAAGCACGAAACCCTTTTCTTCAATAATAATTTCCTTTTCTGACAGCCAATTTCGATGGGAACGCCTTATCTGCGGGCAACTTCTCCGTGAAAAGAAATATCCAGCCCTTTTCGTTCATCGATCCGGCGAACCTTTACAGGAACAAATTTATTGATGCCTTTCAACATCAAGACCGTAAAGATGAATGCCCAGGATGCCGCAAAAACAATGGCAACCAATTGCTTTAGCAGGAAGGAAAAACCTCCGCCATAAAGCAACCCATCGGCACCATGAGGATTCACATTTTTGGAAGCAAAAAAGCCGAGCAAAATGGTTCCCAAAACACCTCCAACACCGTGAACGCCCCAAACATCGAGAGCATCGTCCCATTCTTTGCGGGTCACAAATTTTACGGCCAGATAGCAGACAATACCAGCCATGATACCAATGATGATAGCGCTTCCCAGCGAGACATATCCTGCCGCAGGGGTTATGGTTGCCAACCCGGCAACCGAACCGGTCATAAGTCCAATGAATGTTGGTTTTTTCTTTCCGGTGTTCCATTCAATCAGCAACCAGGTAACCGAAGCAAACGAAGCTGCTACGTCGGTATTTAAAAATGACTGGGCAGTAATCGCGTCCACATCGAGCTCACTGCCGGCATTGAAGCCATACCAGCCAAACCAGAGCAAAGCGGTGCCAATAGCAACCAATGGTATATTATTGGGCCCTTCCCCCTTTTCAATTCGTTTTCCAACAAAATAGACAGAAGCAAGAGCTGCAAACCCTGCCGTGGCATGTACCGGAATACCCCCGGCAAAATCGAGAACCCCCCAGTTTGCCAATAATCCACCGCCCCAAACCATGTGAACAAAGGGATAATAAACAAACACCTGCCACAAAATGAGAAAAATTACATAGGCTTTGAAGGTTACCCTGTTAATAAAAGCACCGGTAATCAGGGCGGGTGTGATGATGGCAAACATCATCTGATATGCAATAAAAATAAACTCGGGGAAATTCTTTTCGGCAGAGAACGGGGTATAAGCCGTTACCCCGTGCAAAAATGCTTTGTCGAAATTGCCAATAATGCCAAAAAAGTCTTTTCCGTCGGCCATGTTCCCACTAAAACACATCGAATAACCAAATGAAATCCAAATCACGGTGGTTAATGCCAGTGAAACGAAGCTTTGCATCATTATACTCAGAATATTCTTCTTATTGCCTAACCCCCCATAAAAAAAGGACAATCCTGGAGTCATAAGCATAACCAAACTCGTGGCTATAACCATAAATGCGGTAAGACCTTTGTCGTACATTTTAATCTATTTTTTACTTTTTGCTATCCAAAAATGAATTTTGGTAATTTTTTATTCATTTTTTCGGCAAAAATATAAAATAATGAAAAGAAAGAACAAAAGTTGTACTATTTTTTGAAAAAATACATTTTCCGATTAAACCCCACTTTAAGAAGGGGTGTTGTCTAAATTATCGAAAAATGAATTAAAATAAGATTGCACAGGAAAAACACATCCGTCTTATGACCGATGATCGCGTACACAGATGAGGAAAAAAAATTAATGACCAGAAAAAATCTGTTCGACGATTTTATTTTGATGAAGAGGCAAATTCGAGATAGTACTTCCGTTTTGAACCGCTCCCGTGGTATTTCAGGTTATAGGTTGATCCTGCTTTCAAATAATCCTCAACCACATTGACATACGAGTTAAGGTAGTTACCATCCCTGACCGTATATTTGATGATCAGGCAAACTGGTCCCGCCGACTTCCTGAACGAATGTCCGTTCCTAATTCGTTTCCCTTTGATCCGGTAATGTTTGGAGAGAGTTCTCGATGCTTTTTGAGATTCTTCCTGATTGATACTTTGAATTAAATCCCTTTCCGATCGATCGTGCAGTTTTTGTTCTTTGATCTTCTTCAGCGATTTGCTGCTTTCTACTTCATAACTTCCAACCAAATCTTTATTTGCTCTTTTATGTCGTTCCTTTCCGTTTTTTTGGGCTGAACCAGAAGTAATCTTTTCAACATATTTTTCAGATTCTGTCTGACTTTTTGGACCACCTACCCTAACAACCGGTTCGGAATAACCATTTTGCAAATCGTACTTCAGGCTTTGAATATCTCCTTTCTTGAGCGTTCCCAGATAGGTTCGGGAATATTTTTCCCTGGAATCGACAAAACGGATTTTCGCCGAACCTTTTTCCCCGCTTTGGGCCCATACAGAATTTGGCATTCCAAAGAAGAGAGCTGACAACAGAAAAAGGATTATCCAACGAAATCGTTGCATAGTTTAGTCATTATTTGTAATTCAAATCAGCATTCAAGAACCGTTCGACCTCTTCAACAGGCATTCCTTTGCGACGAGCATAATCTTCAACCTGATCGCGGCTAATTTTGTCAATGCCAAAATAACAGGAATTGGGGTGCGCAAAGTACTGACCACTTACCGAAGCCGTGGGGTACATGGCGAAATTTTCGGTCAGGCAGATTCCTGTCCGTTCGGTTGCTTCCAGCAGGCGGAAAAGCTCTCTCTTTTCGCTGTGCTCGGGACAGGCCGGATAACCCAATGCAGGCCGGATTCCGGTATATTCTGCATTAAGAATCTCCTCCCTGCTCAAATTTTCATCCGGTGCATATTCCCAAAGTTCCTTCCGTACTTTTGTATGCATCCATTCGGCAAAGGCTTCAGCCAACCGGTCGGAAAGGGTTTGCAGCAAAATAGCCCGGTAGTCATTTCCTTCTTCTTTGGCTTCCGAAACCCATCGCTCCATGCCAATTCCAGCAGTTACTGCAAAACCTCCCATGTAGTCGGCAACACCCGATTCTTTGGGCGCCACATAGTCGGCAAGGCATAAGTTGGACTGACCATCCTTCTGTTTTAGTTGTTGGCGCAGGTGATGAAATTTACCAATAATCTTTGCTCGGGTTTCATCTTCGTAAATTTCGACATCGTCGCCCGTTGAATTGGCCGGCCAGAAACCCACCACGCCATTGGCCCGAAAGAGCTTTCTTTCGACAATTTCGTCCAGCAGGGTATTGGCCTCCATGAATAACTTACGAGCTTCGGCTCCCTGCTTTTCATCGGTGAGGATTTTGGGAAAAGTTCCTTTTAGTTCCCAGGCCATAAAGAAAAAGGTCCAGTCGATATATTCCCTTATTTCTTCAAGAGAATGACCTGCATACGTTCGTACTCCCAGAAATTTCGGCTTTGTTATGGGTATATTTTTCCAGTCGCTGGTGAATTTGTTGGCCCGAGCCTCCTCCAGTGACAGGTATTTCTTCTGTTTCCGTCCGGCATTTACCTCCCGCAAATGAGCATACTCCTGTTTTAAGGATTCAAAAAATTCTTCATTCCGGTTTACCAGTTGCGTCGCAACACCGGCGCTTAATGATGCATCTTTCACATGGACAATCGGAGAATCGTACTCCGGTGCAATTTTTACAGCCGTGTGCAATTTCGAAGTCGTAGCCCCGCCAACCATTACCGGCAGGTTAAGGCCCCGTTCCTTCATGATCCGGGCAAAGTTCACCATCTCTTCCAACGAAGGGGTGATCAATCCGCTAAGGCCAATCACATCTACTTTTTCGTTAAGCGCTGTTTCAATGATCTTTTCGGTTGGAACCATTACCCCAAGGTCGATTACTTCAAAATTGTTGCAGGCCAGCACCACGCCCACAATGTTCTTACCGATGTCATGTACATCGCCTTTCACCGTGGCCATCAGCACTTTTTTCTGACGGGTTCCACCGTCGTCTTTATCTTTTTCGGCTTCTATATAAGGAAGTAGGAAAGCCACAGCTTTCTTCATCACCCGTGCCGATTTAATTACCTGTGGAAGAAACATTTTTCCGGTGCCAAACAGCTCGCCCACCACATTCATGCCGTCCATGAGCGGCCCTTCAATAATGCTCAGCTTAGGCGAATAACCGGGAAGAATCTCTTCCAGATCGGCATCAATATAATCGGTGATCCCTTTTACCAAAGCATGTTGAATGCGTTTTACTGCTGGCAACGAACGCCATTCATCAACCTTCTGAACGGCTAAGCCCTGACTTTTTACCGTTTCAGCAAAATCGACTAATCGCTCCGTAGCATCAGGACGGCGGTTCAGCACCACATCTTCGACCAATTCGAGCAGATCAGTTGGAATTTCATCATAAATCTGCAACATGCCGGGATTTACAATACCCATGTCGAGACCCGCTTTGATGGCATGGAACAGGAACACCGAGTGCATGGCCTCGCGTACCACATCGTTGCCGCGGAAAGCAAACGACACATTGCTGATACCACCGCTCACCTTGGCATAAGGCAGATTTTCCTTGATCCATTTGGTGGCCGCAATAAAATCGACCGCATAATTATTGTGTTCATCAATGCCGGTACCAATGGTCAGCACATTCGGATCGAAGATGATATCTTCGGGTGAAAAACAAACTTCCCGTGTTAGTATATCGTAAGCCCTTTTACAAATGTCGATGCGTTGCTGATAGGTAGTAGCCTGGCCTTTTTCGTCGAAAGCCATCACCACAACAGCCGCTCCATATTGCATGATTTTGTGGGCATGTTCCTTAAAAATCTCTTCGCCCTCTTTCAAACTGATGGAGTTCACAATCGACTTTCCCTGCAGACATTGTAGCCCGGCTTCGATCACCTCGAATTTGGAAGAATCGATCATAATGGGCAGGCGTGAAATATCGGGTTCGCTCATGATCAGGTTCAGGAAAGTGACCATCTCTTTTTTGGCGTCGAGCATGGCATCATCCATATTGATGTCGAGAACCTGTGCGCCACCTTCAACCTGGTCGCGGGCAATCGAGAGTGCTTCTTCGTATTTCCCATCGTTGATCAACCGCAAAAACTTACGGGAACCGGCCACATTGCAGCGCTCACCAATGTTCACAAAATTTGTTTCTTTCGAAATGGAAAGAGGTTCCAGCCCACTGAGCTTTGTTTCATGCTTCTCGTGCTTGCAAATGTGTGGTTTTGCCTCCTTTGCCAGTTTGGCAAAAGCCCGGATATGATCCGGAGTGGTTCCGCAACATCCACCAATGATGTTTACCGAACGGTGCTCGAGAAAGTGGCTAATTTGAGGAGCCATTATTTCTGGCGTTTCATCATATTCCCCAAACTGATTGGGCAGACCGGCATTGGGGTGCGCGCTGATATAAAAAGGCGCATTGGCTGCCAGCGTTTCAATGTGTGGCAGCATATCTTTGGCTCCCAGAGAGCAGTTCAGCCCAATGGATAGCGGTTTTACATGTGAAAGTGAGTTAAGGAAAGCCTCAACCGTTTGTCCCGAAAGGGTTCGTCCGCTGGCGTCGACAATGGTCCCCGAGATCATCACCGGCATTTCGAGATGGCGGGTTTCGCAAACCTCTTCAATGGCCATCAGAGCCGCTTTACCGTTCAGCGTATCGAAAATGGTTTCGACAATCAGCAGGTCAGCACCACCATCGATCAAACCCTGAACCTGCGTTTTGTAAGCATCCTTCAGTTCGTTGAACGAAATGGCACGAAAGCCAGGATCGTTCACATCGGGGCTCATCGAGCAGGTCTTATTGGTTGGGCCAATGGAACCGGCCACAAAGCGAGGTTGTCCGGAAGTGGAATATTGTTCAGCCACCTCTTTGGCAATACAGGCGGCAGCAGCATTGATATCGTATACGTGATCTTCCAAACCATAGTCGGCCTGCGAAACCGATGTGGCATTGAACGTGTTAGTTTCAATGATGTCGGCACCGGCTTCAAGGTATTTGGCATGGATTTCCTTAATCACATCGGGACGGGTGATGGAAAGCAGGTCGTTGTTCCCCTTCTGATCCTTCGGGGCATTTTTGAACTGCTCACCACGGTAATCCGCCTCGGTAAGTTTATAGGTTTGAATAAGCGAGCCCATGGCGCCATCGAGCACCAATACGCGCTTTTCAAGTTCTTTTCGAATATCTTTTGTCATCTTCATTCTATAAAGGAAGAGGCTTAAACACAAAGGGCACAACGGCTGTTCACAAAGGCCTCGAAGGTTAATTGCCTCAATAATTTAATAAGGCAAAGATAGTGTAAGAATGCAATAATGAAAAGTTGCAAAAAAGAGAGAAAATTAAAAGATAAGTTCTTTTTGAATTTCGTGAATAAAGACACTAAACTGGATCTTCATTAATTGATTGGTTTTATTAAAATACTCAAAATCAAGTTTTTTTATACTTTCATAACTCATGAAGGTATCAATCGATTTCTTTAGTTCAGTAAGACTTTTTTCCAGTTCCTTATGATCCTTGGAGTAAAAGTTATATTTGAATAAGTGCTCAAACCTTTCGTTAAAAGAATTAATGAAGTAATAAAAATCTCTATATGAACATCTCAAATCATTTAATTTAGTATCTAGATCGTCGACAGAAAAATCCTCTCTATTCTTCAGAACAGAGTCCTTAAGAATTAACTTTAATTCATTTGTGTAATATTCAATAAATGGGAAAAATTTGGCTAATTCATCATAAGCTTCAACTCTCTTCTTGTAAAGGAAAAAATTCTTATTCCCCTCATTGTTTAGCTTTTGTACCTGAATTGTGATCATAATCAAAACAACCAAATTTGCTAATGCAACAATAACCCCAATAACACCTCCTATATATGAACCAAAAGCACCCCAGTTTGCTACATCGGTTGAAATTTGCTGATTTCTGAAATAGAAAATAAATACAAAGACTGGAATTAATAACAATATTATAATTGCAATGCTTGCTTTGACTAACATTCTGAGAAACTTCTTCTCGTTCATAATCAGATATCTGTTTGCAATTATTTTAGTTTATCGTATTCTTTCTCATCCAAAAATTGCTGGAAAATATATGTTATTCCTGATTTTTTAACAGCTTCAATTACATTCCATTTAGTAATTTCTTCAAAAACACCATTATCATCCGTTGGCCCAAAAGAACACATTAGGATATCTTTCCTGCCATTTGGGTAATTTTTAACCACACGGAAATATTTCTGTTCCATAAAAACAATTTTTTTGATGTAATAACTATCTCTCAAACATTAAAGTATTGTAATCTCCGTGCGCTTTCAGGCTTTCAATGTAAAGCTCTATGGCTTCTTTAGCCATATCAATTGAATCCTCAATGGTTTCCCCATAAGTGATACAACCCGGTAACGAAGGAACAGTTACTGTATAACCACCTTCCGGCTCTTTGTTTAAGAGAATTCTATAGGAAAATTGTTTCATATTATTCTGTTTTACCCAAAATTACAAATTATTTTAAGAAAGTTAATTACGGCTGTTACAAAGGTGGCAAAATATTTGTTTTAAGTTATATCTGAAAATCAGTTTCAAAAGAAACCTAATCTTGGAGTTGTATTTTTAATTCTTTAAATTTGTTGAAAATGATGATTATGGAAAAAACGAGAGTACATATTATAAAACGAGAGTCCGGTTGGGCTGTAAAAAAAGAGGGGAATTTAAAAGCTTCGAAAATTTTTGACAACAAGGAAGATGCCAAACAACATTCTCAGGTTTATAAGCTAAAAGGACATGATATTATTATCCACAAAAAAGATGGATCCATTGAAAGGTGGGAAAGGGCAGATAAGAAAGCAATTTGATGGAAGATCAATTCTCTCATAACGTCTTCATAAATTGTCCTTTCGATGATGAATACCGTGAATTATTATGTCCTTTGCTTTTCACTGTCCTGTATTGTGGTTTTACGCCTCGTATCGCACTTGAACGCTTTGATTCGGCTGAAGTACGGATTGAAAAAATAAGACAATTAATTGAAGAATCCGTCTTTAGCATACATGATCTTTCAAAAGTAAAATCTTCAAAGAAAAACGAATATTATAGGTTAAATATGCCTTTCGAATTTGGGCTGGATCTCGGTTGCAAATTATATAATCCTGATAAAAAATACAAAAATAAAAAGAGCTTAATCATTGAAAAAGAGCGCTATGCCTATCAAAAAGCTCTTTCGGATATTTCAAATTCCGATGTTAAATGCCATAAAGGAGAACCTGAAGATTTGATCATCGAGGTTAGAAATTGGTTTTCAGAACTAGGCTTTAAAAATTTAGATAGTGGTTCTTCGATTTGGGACGATTACAACTTTTTCTATACTGATTTCTACGATGAAATGGTAAAGAAAGGATTTAAAGATAAAGATATCCAGAAAATGCCAATCCCAGAATTTCTTGACCACATTGAACTATGGTTAAGTAAGAAAAAGAAATCATCGAAAAAATAGATATTCGGCTCTCCTGATTTACAAAATCAGATTAAACCATTGAATAAGATCATTCAATTAGGCTTTCCCTTTTTGCTTCCCATCTTGAAGAGAACCTCTTTTTCGTGTTTACTCAAACTGTCGTAACCCGATTTTCCAATTTTGTCGAGGATTTCGTTGATGTTTTCCTTTTCGGCTTTCTTGGTTTTGTTGTATTCCCAGTCGGTCATTCTGTGGGTTGGGTTGTTGCGGTACGAAACCCGCATCTTCTGTTTCCGGTGAAAAATAGATCCTGCTTTGAAAAGGAAATTGTTGAACCAACCCAGTATATCGCGGTTTTTCTTGAGTTGCAGCATATAAACGAAACCCCAGAATGCACCGCCCAGATGAGCAATGTTTCCACCGGGGTTGGTTCCGGTGATGCTGATGAAATAAATCAGAAGCGAAAACAGAGCAATCCAGATGATCTTTATCGGGCCAAAAATGGAGCTGATCAGCAACAGGTTTACTGAGAGGTTGGGAGCATAAATGGCCGCTGCAATGACAATGGCAATAATCGATGCCGAAGCCCCGAGCAACATCCCCTGTTGTGCAACAGCAGCGAATGCCGGGAAAAGATTATAAGCCAGCATGTAGAAAAGCCCGCCAAAAAGCCCGCCAAAAAGGTAGGTTCCCAGCAGCTTCCTCTCGTCAAAATACATCAGGAAAATCTTCCCAAACCAATAGAGCCAAAGCAGGTTAAGAAAGATATGCAAAAAGTCGAAATGAAGGAACATGTAGGTGATAATGGTCCAGGGGCGTGTAGCCAGCTGGTGCACATCGGAAGGAAGTGCCAGCCATTCCAGCAGGTTGAAATCAACCCGGAAGAGATAGAAGAAAACATAGGTAATCCGTATGATCAAGAAAACAGCAAGGTTGATATAAATCAGTTTCGAAAGTACCGAGCCTTGTTTGAATGTATTTTTAATCTCACTCCAAATATCCATATATTATAAAAGTTCCTGAGTTTCTAAGTTCCTAAGTGAAAATTTCTTGCTAAGATCTCACGCAAAGCCCCAAAGAACGCAGAGTTTAAAAATCTGATATAATCTACTTAATTCATTCCCATTTTTCCAACAATCATTTATATCGATTCTTTTGTCGTTGTAATTCATCCCGTTAATAAAACGTATTGGTTGTTTTGTTCCAAAACTTAATCATAAAAAATCCAAAGATCATGCCTCCGAGGTGGGCGAAATGGGCCACGTTACTTCCCGGCATCGTCAGTCCCAGCGAAAGTTCCAACACACCGTACGCAATCACCATCCATTTGGCTTTTATTGGGATAGGAGGGAACAACAACATGAGCTGGGTATTGGGGAAAAGCATTCCGAAGCCGAGCAATACTCCGTAAACGGCACCCGATGCACCAATGGTCGGGATATTCATTTTCACGCTAAGAAACTGTTGCATGAAAGAGACCGCTTCGGGTTCAAACGAGGTAGATGTCGGTTTATCGAGCCACGACGTAGAGAAATCGACAATTGCCGGTAAATTAAACCCCAGATCTTTAATCATTCCCTGGTATTTATTTACAAAAGAAGAAAAAAGTTCGGGTGAAGGGGTATTCGAAAATGCGGTGACGGCATTTACAATCGGGTGAATTTCAAGATAATTAACAAAGGTGTGCAGGGCGGCAGCTCCCAATCCGGTGACAAAATAGAAAATCAAAAAACGTTTAGGCCCCCAAACATTCTCCAGTACCCGGCCAAACATCCATAACGCAAACATGTTAAAAAAAAGGTGCCCGATATTACCATGCATAAACATGTGGGTAATGAGCTGGTAAAAATGGAAATTCTCCGACTGGGGATAATACAACGCCAAATAACGGGTCAGGTTGATCCCCCTCGATTCCAGCACATACGTTGCAAAAAGCATGATGCAGTTGATAATGATCAGGTTCTTGGTTACCGGCGGAATTTGCGACGCCGACGACCGAAAAGTAGAGCTCATAAATCTTTATTTTTTGTTTTTTCCATAACAACAATCGAACCATTTGGTTCGAAACAGAAATGACGGCACAAAAACTGCCATCCTGTCAATTATTTCATTTTTTTTTCAATTTCTTCCATTTGGATAATCTCAACCACCGGTTTTCCCAGTGGTGAATAGTTGGGCGTTTCGCAGGCAAAAAGTGCGTCAATCAAATGAGACGCTTCTTCATCGGATAAAGAATACCCATGATCGATGGACGAAGCCATAGCCAGCGAAAGGGCAAACCGTTCCCGCTCTTTTTCTCTCAGATCGGGTGCACAGGTTTTAAATTCCTCAAGGAACATCTCAATCACACCTTTGGCATCGGAGTTCCCCAAAATCCCGGGTACCCCGTTCACAATAAACGTATCGGGCCCGAATTCCCGGATATCGAACCCAATATAATTCAAATCTTCAAGAATCGACCTCAAGAGCGCTGAATCGGCACTGTTCATCTCCAGCGTCTGTGGAAATAACAGTTGCTGGGTTACCCCTTCGTGGTTCACAATCGTATCCATGAACTGTTCGTACATGATTCGCTGGTGCGCCCGCCGCTGGTCAATAATCATCAACCCCGATTTGACCGGAGTAAGGATATACCGGTTTTTGAGGATGATGAAATTCTTGCTCCGTTCAACCGGTTTGAAATCATTTTTTTCGATGAAACTGGTTTGAACGGCCTCTTCATTTTGCTGAATTTCGAAATTTCCTGCAAACTGAAAATCTGGTTCTCCATACAGTTTCTGCCAGTTTTCGAAGTCGGTTTTCTCTTTGTTTTCAGAAAAACCTCTTGAAGGAATCGAGACGCTCCGTTCTTCAAACGGGTTGAAAGTAGGGTCATACTGAATCTCGGGACGAACAATTCCTTCGCACGAACGGGGCGCGATCGGAATTTCGATGCTTCCATCCTGATCAAAATCGATGCTGGGGATTACGTTAAATTTTCCAAGCGCTTCGCGGATTGAGGCGTGGAGCATTTGCCAGATTGCCGTTTCGTTTTCAAATTTGATTTCCGTTTTGGTCGGGTGAATGTTGATGTCGATTGCTCCCGGATCCAGTTCAAAACAGATAAAATAGGCAGGCACCATATCGCCGGGCAAAATGCGGTCGTAAGCCTGGATTACCCCTTTATGGAAGAACGGATGTTTCATGTAACGTCCGTTCACGAAAAAATACTGTTCACCAAATGTACGTTTGGCAAATTTGGGCTGCCCGATAAACCCGGAGATTTTGACCAGTGTGGTTTCGGTTTGAATGGGAACAAGGCTTTGGTTCATGTTGTTGCCAAAGATGTTCACAATCCGTTTGCGGAAATTTGCAGCCGGAAGATCATAAATGACAGTCCCGTTATGATAAAGCGAAAAAGCTATTTCGGGTGAAGCCAGCGCAACCCGCTGTATTTCGCTGATAATATTCCGTAATTCGGTTGCATTGGTTTTCAAGAATTTCCTGCGTGCCGGCACGTTGTAAAAAAGGTTTTTCACCATAAACGTCGTCCCATCGGGGCAGGAAATACTCTCCTGTGAAAGAATCTCCGAACCGGCAATATGGATATAAGTTCCGATTTCATCGTCCGCCCGTTTGGTTTTCAGTTCCACATCGGCAACCGAGGCGATAGAAGCCAGCGCTTCGCCCCTGAAACCCATGGTGCGGATGGCAAACAAATCGGTTGCCTCCCTGATTTTTGAAGTAGCATGGCGTTCGAACGACATCCGTGCGTCGATAGGCGACATGCCTTTCCCGTTGTCGGTAACCTGTATCAGGGTTCGCCCGGCATCTTTGGTTTGTACGATAACCCTGGTAGCTCCGGCATCGATCGCATTTTCAACCAATTCCTTGATTACAGAAGCCGGACGCTGAATAACTTCACCGGCTGCAATCTGGTTGGCTACGGCATCGGATAAAAGATGAATGATATCAGACACGGTCGTTCAAAATTTGAATAAGGTATCACATCCTAATTAAGGAACAAAGATAACGGTTTTTCGGGGTTCGGAAACAGGCGGAAATTTTATATTGGTGGGTTGCAGCCTCGAAATACGAATGAGTTAATTTCGAAATTGATGCCTGAATTTCAATTTTTTTTGTAACTTAACAGCAAACCTCCTCGCGATGTTAGTAAAAACATTTGGAAGCGCAGTCCAGGGTATCGACGCAATCACGATCACCATCGAAGTCACCTCAACACAGGGGATCAAATTTCACATTGTTGGGTTGCCCGATAATGCCATACGCGAAAGCCAGCAGCGCATTGAATCGGCGTTGCACGAAACCGGTTATAAATGGCCGAAACAAAAAGTGATCATCAACATGGCTCCGGCCGACATCCACAAAGAGGGTTCGGCTTACGACCTGCCCATTGCCATTGGGATTCTGGCAGCTTCGGAACAGATAAAATCCAACAAGCTAGAGCATTTTGTGGTGATGGGTGAACTTTCGCTCGATGGAAGCCTTCAGCCGGTCAAAGGGGTGTTGCCCATTGCCATCAAAGCCCGCGAAGAAGGTTTCGATGGTTTTATTCTGCCAAAAGCAAATGCCCGCGAAGCAGCGGTGGTCGATCGGTTGAAAATATTTGGTGTCGAAACCATTCGCGAGGTAATCGACTTTTTCGATGGAAAGCAGGAATTGGAGCAGACCATTGTTGATACCCGGAAAGAGTTTTTTGAAAATGTGATGCATTCCGAAATCGACTTCTCCGATGTGAAAGGTCAGGAGAATGTGAAACGTGCGCTGGAAGTAGCTGCTGCCGGAGGACACAACATTATCATGATTGGCCCTCCCGGATCGGGGAAAACCATGCTGGCCAAGCGGATACCCACTATTTTGCCACCCTTCACCCTGCACGAAGCGCTTGAAACAACTAAAATCCATTCGGTTGCCGGTCAAATTGGCAGCAGCACCTCTCTAATGACGGAACGCCCTTTCCGCAGTCCACACCATACAATTTCGGATGTTGCCTTGGTTGGCGGAGGAAGTTATCCCCAGCCAGGTGAGATTTCGCTGGCCCACAATGGGGTACTCTTTCTTGATGAACTGCCTGAATTTAAAAGGGCGGTACTCGAAGTGATGCGCCAGCCACTCGAAGACCGGAAGATTACCATCTCGCGTGCCCGGTTTTCGGTGGAATATCCTTCGAGCGTAATGTTAGTTGCCAGCATGAACCCCTGTCCCTGTGGTTATTACAACCACCCAACCCGCGAATGTGTGTGCGGCCCCGGAATGGTCAGCAAATACCTGAACCGCATTTCCGGTCCACTACTCGATCGGATTGATATTCATCTGGAAGTAATTCCTGTGCCATTTGATAAACTTCAAAACCAGCCCAAGTCGGAAACCAGCGCCGAAATCAGGCAACGGGTCATTAATGCCCGCCAAATTCAAGCGAATAGGTTTAGCGAGGATGGGGGAATTTATTGCAATGCCCAGATGAGTTCCAAACAACTTCGGATATACTCCAAACCCGATGAGGCCGGTACGCAAATATTGAAAACAGCCATGGAAAAGCTGGGCCTTTCGGCACGGGCCTACGACCGCATTCTGAAAGTGGCACGTACCATTGCCGATTTGGAAGAAAGCGAAGAGGTTCTTTCGCACCACCTTTCGGAGGCCATCCAATACCGGAGCTTAGACCGGGAAAACTGGGGAGAAAAATAGAATCATCCAAGGGATACACAAATTATAAGTAATTAGGTGTCTTGATAATTTGATTTATTTAATTAAATTTGAAGGACACATAATATTTATAAAAATCACTTATAAATCATTTCTACCATGGATTTTAAAGAACAAATTAAACAACTCGGAGATAGAGTACTGAGGTTTAAAGATCAGACACTTACGGAAGAAGCAACGAAAAGTGCATTTATTATGCCATTCATTCAAATTTTGGGATATGACTTATTTAACCCTCTTGAAGTGGTTCCTGAATTTGTGACGGATTATGGAGTTAAAAATGCGGAAAAGGTCGATTATGCCATTTTTAAAGATCAGCAACCTGTTTTGATCATCGAATGTAAATATCATCAGGAGAATCTGGAAAAGCATTATACCCAAATTCACAAGTATTTCCATCTGACAAAAGCCCGTTTTGCGGTCTTAACAAATGGCATCCAATATAACTTTTATACGGATCTTGACAATGCCAATAAAATGGATGAAAAACCATTCTTGAGTTTTGACATTACAAACATCAAAGATCAACAAATAAAAGAATTAGCAAAATTTCACAAGAGTGGATTTGATGTAACCCAAATTTTAACTACAGCAAGTGAATTGAAATATTCCAATGCGATCAAGACTGTTTTGGCAAATGAACTGATTAATCCTTCTCCTGAATTTGTCAAATTCTTTGTTAGCAGGGTGCACGAAGGCCGGGCAACCGAAAAGGTAATCCTTCAATTTACAGAGTTAGTTAAGAAAACGGTTGATCAAACCTTCCAGGATATTGTCAGTGACCGTTTAATGAAAGCTATTAATCAGGCCAAACAACAAACCGAAGAAGTTAAACAAGAAGAACCTTCTGTAAATCAAGAAGAAGAAAATAAAATTGTTACAACGGTTGAAGAGTTAAATGGCTACTATATTGTAAAAAGCATCCTAAGAACAAAAATTGAAGCCTCAAGGATTTTCAACAGAGATTCTATTAACTATTTAAGTATTATACTGGACGACAATAATAAAAAACCAATTTGCCGTTTGTGGCTCAATTCGCAAAAGAAAAAATACCTCGGGACCTTTGATTTTGAAAAGAAAGAAACAAAACATGAGATTTCTTCTCTTGATGACATCTATAATTTCTCAACAGAATTATTAGCAATGGTTGATTTTTATGAAAATAAAT